>DATMEW010000038.1:0-11321 GCA_035556495.1 Xanthobacteraceae bacterium
ATTTCAAGAAACCCCTGTCCCATGGGGACAACCGCCGTTTCCAATCCCCCCCGAATCGTCTAAGGCGTCGAGAGTGTCGATTCCACGGCACTTTCCGAACGAGGAGGGTCAGCACATGGCCAAAGCGGCGAAGAAAGCGGCGACGCCCGCGACTGTCACCCTGAAACACCTCGCGGCCCAGCTCGCGAGCGACTACGAGATTTCGAAGAAGCAGTCCGAGCAGATGCTCGGTGACACCATCGCCCTGATGGTCAAGCATCTGAAGAAGGGCGATCGCGTCCGCATCGGCGGCCTCGGCATCCTCCAGGTCCGCAAGCGCGCCGCCCGCATGGGCCGCAATCCGGCCACGGGTGAGCCGATCCAGATCAAGGCCAGCAAGAAAGTCGCTTTCCGCGCCTCCAAGGAACTCAAGGACGCGATCTGACGTCCTGTCCGACGGTTGCGGCGGATCGCCCGCCTCGCCTATCCGATCAAAGCCGCCGCCGGCTATGATGCCGCCGCCGGCTTTGATCGCGACAGTATGAACTACCGGACCTTCTCCCGGATGTGACGTCGTCACAGACGACTTGGAGAAGATGCGCTGCAAGCGTGCCTCGGCAGGATTCGACAGCCGCACGTTCCGTCAGCCGGCGCCACAACCGGAAATCAACGGAAACGCTGTCGGCCCGCGGATGCTCTGCTCGCGAGAATATGAACATATCGGGAGCTTCGCGAGCCCCGGCCGCGCCACATCACGGACGGCAATGGCCGCCGGGTGTCCATATGGGGCGGCCGTGCCTGGATGACGGCACATGGGACGGCGGCGCGCCCTCTCCGGCATCGTTCCGGGATATCGCGACCTCGGGCATGAGGTGACATCACACCGTGAGGATCTCCCTCACCCGTGCTCGGCGTGCCAACATCGGGCACGCTGGACCTGTCCCAACGGGTGACCTGCCCGGTCCCTCCCGGGCCCGTTGCAATGCCGGTTTGAACAGCGCTTGGTCGCCGCCAAGGCGGTCTGGCTCCGAAAGTCGGGAGGCGGAGCAGAGGTAAACTCCGCGGCAGCTTCAGGAGCATCGCGCAACAAGCAGAGCGGCGACGCTGCCCCTCACAATGGCCGAGATGAACGGCCCCCTCATCCGCCTGCATCCGGCCATGTCGTTCGCCGGCTCATCAGGATCGGCGCGGCCGCCGGGCAAGGCCCATACAGGCCAGGGCGGCGCGGCCGAAGGCTCCATAAGGGCTGGCCAGCGTCTCACAGATTTCAAAGTGGTTCAGTCCGGCTGCCTCGAGAAACTCGGTCTGTTTCCCGGCCGCCTTGAGCGCAGCCGCAAAATCCCGACCCTGGCGGATAAATTCCGGAGACTCGCAAGCCCCCACCAGCACCGTGACGGGGCAATGCACATGCTCCAGCCGGCGCTGGCTGCTGAGCGCCTCCACCATGACATCGGTGAAGTTCACATATTTCGAGCGGGCGGAGCGCCGCACCGGCTCAAGGTCATACATGCCGGAACACACAACCCCGCCTTTCAGCACGGTGTTCGGCAGGCCATGGTCTGCCGCCCAGTCCGTCGTCAGCGTAACGCCGGCGATATGCGCCCCGGAGGAATGGCCGAACAGGTAAAGCCGTTCGGAATCCCCGCCGAACAGCGCGGCATTGCGATAGACCCAGGCCACCGCGCGGCGCACCTGCGCCACCATGGGCATTAGGTCCCCGCCCGCGTCGTCCACATTGGTGAAATCGAGAACGACGTAATGCGCGCCCGCATCGAGAAACGTTTCGGCGGGGAAAGCAAAATTGGCCGCACGGCCGACACGCCAGGCACCGCCGTGAACGAAAATGGCCACCGGCGCGTTAGGCTCGGCGCAACGGAACACCTCCAGCGTTTCAATCGGCGTCTCGCCATAGGCGAAGCGCTCCGGCTCGCCGAGTAGCTGTCGGGCCTGTTCGCTGGCGCTGTCGCGGCGGATCTGGACCAGTCCCTGATTGGGAGCCCAGACGGACTGATCATAGGCCCGGTCCAGGGCCGCCTGGTCCATGTCCAGCCAGACGAGCAGTTCTTCGGCGCTGGTCACGGTGGGCGGTTGGACGGAATGCACGGCACTGGTCATGGCGCTGCCTCGTTCTCGCAGGATCCGCAGAGACGTTCATCGCATGGGCCTGCCGCCACCCGCAACCACTGAACCGGTGAGGTTCCACTTTACTTCGCGGCCGCCCTGACGCCTGATAGCCGGCAAGGGCCCGGTGACGAGGCCCGATCCATACCCCGGGAGACCAATCTGACCGCCGCATCCGCAACAGTTCCCGTCATCGTCATCGCGGTTCCCGGGCTGATCGATGCCGAAACGCTTGATGCCGTCAGGCAGGCGGTGCACGGCGTCGATCCGCAGGCGGAGATCGTTGGAACGATTCCCGAAGGGCTGATCGAAATTCGCGGCTCTGCCGCCAGGGCAGCCTATATCGCCGCCATCGAACAGGCCGGATTCCGGGCGATGCCCTCGCATCGGGGGCCGCGGCGGGTGCGGCCACGCGGCCTTGGCCGGCTGGTCGGCCGCTCCATCGGCTGGGGGCTGGCCTGGGCCGTGCTTCTGCCGCTCCTCGGCTTCGGCGTGATGCTGCTGGTCATCACATACAATCCCTCGTGCCAGGCGCCGGGCGATTCCGGAGGCTGCTATACGGGCCTCTTCACCGGGGCGCCCCTGCTGGCGCTGCCAGGGGCCATTCTCGGCCTGTTCGTCACGCTCATGCGCGGCCTGCGCCGCATCCGGCACGAACAGGGCATAACCACATGGTTCTGAGGCGGCATGCTGGCGGCGACCTTCTCCCCGGCGTCGCAGGCCGTTCCGCCCGGGGTCCGGAGTCGATTGCACCGGTGGGTGATTGAGGCCGCAATAAGCGGTTGCAACGAGCAAGTTTCGAGCGAGCTTGTCATAGCGAATGGCGACACGCCGTAGAGGATCGGGGCCGCCGGCGGCGGTTGAAGGGATCACCGTCTCCACGCCCCGGGCTGCAATCGCCGCGCGGATAGTGCTGCTATCATAGCCCCGTCGGCGATGACCCGCTCGAAGCGGCCTTTGGCTTTCTCAAGCAAGCCGACCGCCATGGTCGCGTCATTGATGTTCCCCGCTGAGAGCATGAGCAGGCGCGGTCGGCCTTGGACATCGGCCTTGCGCGTCGGTCAGTCCATGGAGCTTGCCGGTCCGTCCGTCGGACGATCCGACTTGATGTCGGTGGCGTCGCTGGCGGCCGTTCCCCACACGCCACCCGTGGACCGGCACGGCGGCAGGAATTCGATCCGGCCCTCGCCGCCGAACCTTCCCCACCAAGCCCGCTTCCGCATCCCGCATGGTTGACGAGACGTAACGCTGATCCCGCATAACGAGCCCGATCCGCTAACCGCGCATTGACTCAGATCCATCTCGACGCTGCTTTACGCGATCGGATTCACCCAAAATTAGACGCGGCGCGATTGGCTATCGGCACAGCCGGCGGACTCTCATGCGAGACCGGCAGCGGAAGGCTCCATGCGCGACACTCTCACGGCCTCACTCGGCACTCCGGCGCGCGGCCATGCCCGCCCGGGCCGGCGTCATGTGATGGATTTTGCGGAGGTGCCCAAGGCCGCCTGGCATGCGCTCGCGGCGCGCAGCCTCGGCGCCAACGCCTTCTACAATCCGGACTGGGCCTGCGCCGCCGCCCGGCACGCCCGAAACCACGCCGGCGGCCGCGTCCTGCTCGCCTGGGACCGGGCCGACCCGGAACGGCTGCTCGGCCTGCTTCCCGTCGCCTCGGCATGGGATTCGCTGAAACTTCCGCTGCCGTTGCTCGTCGCCTGGCACGGCTATGCGCCGCTGGCCACCCCCCTGCTCGACCGCGAGCGCGGTGTCGAAGCCGCCGCGGGCCTCATGGACGCCGCCCGCGCCTTCGGCGCGCGGGGACTCCTTCTTTCCCCGACCGATATCGAGAGCGCGGCCACCCAGGCTTTCGTGAATGCGGCCAGCGTCCACGGCGGCCGGACGCGCATCCTGCACCGACACGCGCGCGCGATGCTCGACTGCCGGCAGGACGCTGATGCCGTGCTGCGCACCGCCCTCGGGCCCAAGAAGCTCAAGGAACTGCGCCGGCAGCGCAACCGCCTGGAAGATGGTGGCGCGGTGACCTTCGAGATGATCTCGGACCCGCAGCGGATTCCCGCCGCGCTGGAAGCGTTTCTTCAACTCGAAGCCAGCGGCTGGAAGGCCAAGCGCGGCACCGCGCTGGCGCAGCATGACGGCGACCTGCGCTTCATTCGCGAGGCCGTTCCGAGCCTCGCCGCGCAGGGCCTGTGCGACATCGCGATGCTCTCCTGCGCGGGACGGCCGGTCGCGGCCGGCATCGTGCTCCGTCAGGGCCGCCGCGCCTTCTTCTTCAAGATCGGCAGCGATCCGGACGCCGCCAGGATTTCGCCGGGCGTCCAGTTGACGG
The DNA here is from genome assembly GCA_035556495.1 of Xanthobacteraceae bacterium. Lineage (GTDB taxonomy): Bacteria > Pseudomonadota > Alphaproteobacteria > Rhizobiales > Xanthobacteraceae > CANKHJ01. Next base: position 4,448 of record DATMEW010000038.1, read on the forward strand.
TCGATCTGACCCGCAATCTCTGCGCCGATCCCGATATCGACGACGTGGATTCCACCGCCGACGCCAACCACCCGATGATCGACCGTCTCTGGCCCGGACGCCTCGCCATGGGCGATGTGCTCGTGCCGCTGGGCGCGGACGGCCCCGTTCTGCGCATCTGCGAACACGCCCTGCGAAAGCGGCGGCGCATGCGAGCCGCCGCCCGTATCGTCGCCAACCGCATCCGCACGCTCAGGGAGCGCCTGTCATGACCATATCAGCGCCTGCCGTTTCGAATCCGTTGCCCCTGCACCATGACGATGCCGCCATCCCGGCGGCGATCTCCGGCGCTGCCCCAGGAACATCCGTGCTCCGGCTGCCGGATTCGGCCGCTCTGCGCGCGCGCTTCCCACACGAGACATTTCCGATCGGCCACGATCTGACTCAGCATCCGCTGTTCGCCCTGCCGCGGCTGATCGAACTGGCGCGCGCGCTGCCGCGCGATCAGCTCGAATATAATTCCGGCAATGTCGGCATCACCCAGGCTGCCGACGACACGCCGACGGTCGATCTCGAACCGGCCGAGATCATCCGCCGCATCGAGACCTGCGGGGCCTGGCTCGTGCTCAAGCGCGTGGAGAGCGATCCGGCCTATCGGGCGCTGCTGGAGGATATTCTCGACGGCGTCGCCCATTCGCTCGGCCATGCCTCGCGGCAGGAAGCGGATTTCCAGGACATCCGCGGCTTCCTGTTCGTCTCCTCGCCGAACTCGACCACGCCGTTCCATGCCGACGGCGAGGACAATTTCTTCGTCCAGATCCACGGCGACAAATTCTTCCACGTCTACGACAACCGCGACCATGGAATCGCCAGCGAGGCGCAGCTCGAACACATCATCACCCGCCACCGCAACCTCACCTTCGATGAGCGCTACGACGCCGCAGCGACCCACTACAGCCTGAAACCGGGCGACGGCATCTTCGTGCCGTATCTGTGGCCGCACTGGATTCGCACCGGCGACAGCTATTCGATCTCGCTCGCCATCACATGGAAAACCAAGCCGGTGCTCTGGCGCAACGACGGCTTTGTGGTGAATTCGATGCTGCGCGCGCTCGGCCTGCCGCAGCCGGACCAGGGCCGCTGGCCGGCCTATGACGCCATGAAGATCCATGCCTATCGCGCGCTGCGCGCCACCCTCCAGCCGCTGCGCAAGAGCGAGGGCATGCGGCGCCTGCTGCGCCGGCTCGTGCTGGGGCGGAAAGCGAATTACTATTACCGCGAGGCCGGGCAGCCGGCGGAATAGTACGCTTCAGTTCCTGCGCAGGGACACGGTGCGCAGCGTCGCTTCGGACAGCAGGAAATCGGGCTGGCTCGCAGCCCCTACGCCGCGTCGCAGCAGCCCGCTTTCCGACGCTGCGGCAGACGTTGCGCCGGACCCGGACGGAACGCCGGACAGCGCATCCTCGCCGGAATTATCCGCGGCTTCGTCCGGCACAGCTTCGTCCGACACAAGACGGGCATGCGGCCGGGTATCCGCGCCCTCGTCACCCATGCCGCCCTCGCCGTCCAGCCCCAGCATTCGCGCCGCGCGGCCGTCGTCCGGCAGCGCCTCGACATTCTTCAGCGCGCGATCCATGGCGCGGGTGCGTGTGCCGAGGCTGTCCACTGTTTTGGCGGCCGTATTGAGCTGCTTCGCCACCGTCGCGACAGTCTCGTTGTATTTCCGGAACTCGGTGCGCACCGCGCTGAGGATGCGCCACACCTCGCTGGACTGGCGCGCCACGGCCATGGAGCGATGGTTCACTTGGAAGGCGTGCAGGATCGCCGCGAAAGTCGTCGGCCCTGCCAGCATGACGTGGCATTCCCGCTGGAGCTGTTCGAACAGGCCCGGCATCCGCAAGACTTCCGCGAACAGGCTCTCGGTCGGCAGGAACAGGATGGCCCGCTCCGTGGTGAGCGGCGGGTTGATGTATTTCTTCGAGATATCCTTCGCAAAAGCCTTGATGCGGACTTCCAGATCCTTGCGGAATTTCTCGGCAAGCAGCGTGTCACCAACCTCGATAGCGGCGAGCATCTTTTCGTGGTCCTCGCGCGGGAATTTGGCGTCCACCGGCAGCAGCATGTCCTCGCCATCCGACAGCGGCAGGCGGATGGCGAATTCGACGCGCTCGTTCGAATGCTCGCGCACCTGTGCGTCCCGGATGTATTGCGACGGCGAGAGGAAGTCCTCCAGCAGCATGGCGAGCTGCACCTCGCCGAAGGTGCCGCGCAGCTTCGGGTTGGTCAGCACGTTCTTCAGGTCGCCGACATTGGACGAGATGGTGCGCATCTCGCCGAACACCTCGTAAGCCTTGTTGAGCTGCTCGACGACGCGATTGAAGCTCTCGCCGAGGCGGGCTTCCAGCGTGGTCTGGAGCTTTTCGTCCACGGTCTGGCGGACCTCTTCCAGCTTGGCGGCGTTTTCCTGTCGCAAGGCATCGAGTCGCCCCTCGACGGAGACGCGCAACTGCTCGCCGGCCTGCTGGTGGGTCGCCGTCAGCGCCTTCAGCTCGCGCTGGGTATTGTCCAGCCGTTCCTGCTGGCGGTTGCTGGCCTCGGTCAGGGTTTCCCCCACCGCCTGCCGCATCCGCTGGAAGCTCGCGTTCAGTTCCTCCCGCAGCCCGCGCGCGGCCTCGATCTGCGCCGCCGCCGCGCCATCCAACTTCTGTTCCATCATGGCGCGCAGGGTGTCGCGGTTCGTCGTCGCGCTCGCCGCCATCTGGGCAAGATCGGCATTCAGCTTCCCGGTGATGCCCTTCACACCGTCTTCCATCACCCGGCCGGCGGCGTCGAGCTGGTTGTCGAAGCTGTTCAGGCGCTGGGTGACGAGGTCGCCCAGCCGCACTAGCGTCTCGAAAGTATTGCTGTGGTTCTGCCCGAGGAGTTGGCCGAGTTCCTGCCGCAGGCCCCGCGCCTCGGCATCCGCGGCGAGGCGAATCGAATCTCCCTCCTGGCGGAGGAGAACGGCCATCTCGGCGCGGCTAGGCGGCGGGTCCGCCGGGCGGCGGCGCGCCACGAAAAACGTCGCCAGCGCGAAGATCGCGGCCAGCGCAGCGAGGGCCAGGGTGGCGATTGCGATCAGTTGGTCCTCGGTCATGCCACCCTCTTTGTACCCTTTTTGTTCTATCTTATATCCGGCCAAAATGCAACCGCCGGAGCCGCGCGCCTGTGGATGACGCGGCCCCGGCGATGCGACAGCGGCCGATCTCGTCAGCTCAGGTTCAGTTCCTCGAAGAAGTCGTTGCCCTTGTCGTCGACGATGACGAAAGCCGGGAAATCCTCGACCTCGATGCGCCAGATCGCCTCCATGCCGAGTTCGGCATATTCGACGGTCTCGACCTTCTTGATGCAGTGCTCGGCGAGGTTCGCGGCGACGCCGCCGATCGAGCCGAGATAGAAGCCGCCATACTGCTTGCAGGCGGCGGTGACGGCCGACGCGCGGTTGCCCTTGGCGACCATCACCATGGAGCCGCCGGCCTTCTGGAAGTCCGCGACGAACGAGTCCATCCGCCCCGCCGTGGTCGGGCCGAAGGCGCCGGAGGCATAGCCCTCGGGCGTCTTGGCCGGGCCGGCGTAATAGACCGGGTGGTTCTTGAAATAGTCCGGCAGGCCCTGCCCGCTTTCCAGCCGCTCCCGCAGCTTGGCATGGGCGAGATCGCGGGCGACGATCATCGGGCCGGACAGCGAGAGCCGGGTCTTGATGGGATATTGCGAGAGCTGGGCGCGGATCTCGTCCATCGGCCGGTTGAGGTCGATCCTGACAACATCGCCGCCGAGCGCGCTGGCATCCACCTCGGGCAGATACTGCGCCGGGTTGTGCTCCAGTTCCTCCAGGAACACGCCGTCGCGGGTGATCTTGCCCAGCGCCTGCCGGTCCGCCGAACAGGATACGCCAAGGCCGATCGGCAGCGAGGCGCCGTGGCGCGGCAGGCGGATGACGCGGACATCGTGGCAGAAATACTTGCCGCCGAACTGCGCGCCAACGCCGAGCGACTGGGTCATCTTATGGACTTCGGCCTCCATTTCGAGATCGCGGAAGGCGTGGCCGTCTTCCGAACCCGCGGTCGGCAGCGAGTCGTAATAGCGCGCGGAGGCGAGCTTCACCGTCTTCATCGTCTGCTCGACGGAAGTGCCGCCGATGACGATGGCGAGATGATACGGCGGACACGCGGCCGTGCCGAGAGTCAGGATCTTCTCCTTCAGGAAAGCGAGCAGCCGGTCCCGCGTCAGCATCGACGGCGTGCCCTGATAGAGGAAGGACTTGTTGGCCGAGCCGCCGCCCTTGGCCATGAACAGGAATTTGTAGGCGCTCTCCGCGCCCTCCCCGCCCTCGGAATAAATCTCGACCTGGGCGGGCATGTTGTTCTTCGTATTGACCTCCTCGAACATCGAGAGCGGCGCGAGCTGGGAGTAGCGCAGGTTGCGCTTGAGATAGGCGTCGCGCGCACCTTCCGCGAGCGCGGCCTCGTCGTCCCCCTCGGTGAAGACCAGCGTGCCCTTCTTGCCCATGATGATCGCGGTGCCGGTGTCCTGGCACATCGGCAGCACGCCGCCGACCGCGATATTGGCGTTCTTCAGGAAATCATAGGCGACGAACTTGTCATTGCCGCTCGCCTCCGGGTCGTCGAGGATCTTGCGAAGCTGGGCGAGATGGCCCGGCCGCAGCATGTGGTTGATGTCCATGAAGGCGGCTTCCGCCAGCGCCTGGATCGCCTTGCGCTCCACCACCAGCACCTCGCGGCCCAGCGCCGTCTCGACCCGCACACCCTCGGAGGTGATCTTGCGATAGGGCGTTTCGTCCTTGCCGAGCGGGAACAGCGGCGTGTGCCGATAGGGCGGAAGGATCTGCGCGGGGGCGTTCATGCGGGGCGGCTCCGGACGCGGGCGGGACCCGCTTCGGGTGAATGACGGCGCCCGTGGGACCCGCCAAAGCGGTCCGCCGGGTTGCGATCCCGGCGTTTTACTGCCGGATTGGAAGCGATGCAAAGTGCGGGAGGCATGCCGGCCGGACATTGCTGTCCGGCCTCATCCGCGTCCTGCCGGCCGGGCACTCCATCGAGCCGGCCCGCCCGCCTGAATGCGCATGCTTCCGCCGGCCCGCCCTTTGGACCGATATCTTCGGACACGACAACGACCGCGCGAAGTAACTGTGGACGGGGACGGGGCGAAACTGGCTTATCGATACAGGCATGCTACGGCTCGTTGCTGCTTCCTTCGCACCCGAGTGCCGTTCTCCCATGTCCTCGCATCCGTTTCGCGTCGGCCGCTCCCGCACCGGGCTTGGTCTGTTCGCTACTGAAGACATCGCCAAGAATGCCTTCATCATGGAGTATCTTGGCCCCAAGCTGAGCACACGACAGGCGGAAGAGCTCGAAGCGAAAGGCAGTAACCGCTACCTGTTCGAACTGAACAGCCGCTGGACCATCGACGGTTCCGCCCGCAACAACGTCGCGCGCTATACCAACCACTCCTGCCGCCCCAATGCCGAAGCTCATGTCAGCCGCGGCCGCATCGTGTTCCGCGCGTCCAAACGCATCCGGCCGGGAGACGAGATCACCTTCAACTACGGCCGCTCGTATTTCGACATCTTCATCAAGCCGGTCGGCTGCAAATGCGTGAAATGCGATCCGGTGGCGGAAGCCGCTCCGGCCGCAGCAAAGAAACAGCCGCGCAAGAGCACGGCTTCCAGCCGGACCAGCGCTGGCGCGGCCAAACCCAGGACGACCGCGAGCAAAGCAAAGGCGGCGAGCAAGCCCAAAGGGGCGAGCAAGACCGGTGCGGCAAACAAATCCAAAGCGGCCAACACTACGGCCAAGGCCAGCGGCGTCAAAGCCCGGGCCGCGCGCCCCGCAACGGATCGGGCCCAGCAGCGCCGCGCGACACAATCAGGACGCGCGACCGGGCCTTCCGCCAAACCTGCCGGCAAGACGTCCACCGCACCCGCCGCGCGGCGCAAGGCCGCCCGCGGCTGATCCCTCTTGCGGACAGCCCGCCGACCTGACTGCGAAGCGGCGGGGCTGATCTCGCTTGTCGGACCGATGTGATCGACTGATGTGACAGACTGGTGCGACAGCCCTGCTCACCGGCCGCTGCCACCGATCATGGCGGAGCCGCGCATATCGCGCCGCATCGGGCGCGCTGCGGATACGCTATCCGGCGGTGGCGCGTGCGACAGCGGCCACCCACTCCATCATTCAGCCTGCCAAATCACTCCGCCGGCTGGGCCGCGCCATGCGCCGCAGCCTCCGCCGCGTGGCGGTGATGATCCGCGCAGAGGAAGGTATAGACCGCCGGCACCACGAACAGCGTGAGCAGCGTGCCGAAGCTCATGCCGCCGACGATGACCCAGCCGATCTGCTGGCGGCTTTCCGCTCCCGCGCCGGTCGCGATGGCGAGCGGCACGGCGCCGAGCACCATGGCGCCGGTAGTCATCAGAATGGGCCGCAGCCGCAGCGTCGCAGCCTCGATCACGGCCGAGAATCGGTCGCGGCCATGCTCGATCTGCTGCTGGTTAGCGAATTCCACGATCAGGATGCCGTGTTTGGTGATGAGACCCACCAGCGTGACGAGCCCGATCTGGGAATAGACGTTCAGCGTGCCGCCCGTGAGATATAGCGCGCCTAGCGCGCCGGCCATCGACAGCGGCACCGACAGCAGGATGATGATCGGATCGCGGAAGCTCTCGAACTGCGCCGCAAGCACCAGATAGATGAAGCCGATCGCCAGCACGAAGACGAACAGCAGGCTCTGCCCCGCCGCGCGGAACTCGCGGCTCTGGCCGTTCACGTCCGTCTGCGCCGTGGGGGGCAAAGCTTCGCTGGCGGCGTTCTGCAACGCGGTCAGCGCCTCGCCGAGG
>DATMEW010000039.1:0-9599 GCA_035556495.1 Xanthobacteraceae bacterium
ACGGCGTGCATATCGGCTGGGAGGACATCGCGGCCGAGGATGCGCGGCGTCTGCTGGGGCCGGCGGCGATCATCGGCCTGTCGATCAAGACGCGGCAGCAGGCCGAGAGCGCGCCGCTGGATATTCTTGATTATGTCTGTATCGGCGGGGTTTTCGTCACCACGTCCAAGAACAATCCCGAGCCGCCGGTCGGCGTATCCGGTTTTGGCGCGCTGGCGGCCATCATCCGCGGGCGCAAGCCCGGGATGCCGGTGGGGGCGATCGCGGGGATCGACAGCACCAACGCCGCCGATGTCATCGCCGCGGGCGCGGATGGCGTGGCGGTCATTTCCGCGCTGTCGCTGGCGAGCGATCCCAAGGCCGCCACCCAGGCGCTCCGCGCCATCGTCGACCGCGCGGTCAGTGCCCGGAGAAGGGCATGAGAACCCCAATCGCCCTCACCATCGCGGGCTCGGATTCGGGCGGCGGCGCCGGCATTCAGGCGGACCTCAAGACGTTTTCGGCTCTCGGCGTTTACGGGGCATCGGTCATCGCCGCCCTCACGGCCCAGAACACCCGGGGCGTGACGGCGATCCATGACGTACCGGCGGATTTCGTCGTGGCGCAGATGGACGCGGTCTTTTCCGATCTCGATGTCGGCGCGGTCAAGATCGGCATGCTGTCTCAGCCGGCGGTGATCGAGGCGGTCGCGGACGGGCTGTCCCGCCACGGGCAGCAGCGCGTCGTTCTCGATCCCGTGATGGTCGCGACCTCCGGCGACCGGCTGATTTCGGAGGATGCCGTTGTCGTGCTGCGGGATGTCCTGCTGCCGAAGGCACTGGTGATCACGCCCAACCTGCCGGAAGCTGCTGCGCTGCTTGGCGCGCCTGTCGCCCGGACGGAAAGCGAGATGAAGGATCAGGCCCGGCGGCTCTGCGCCCTCGGGCCGCAGGCCGTCGTCGTCAAAGGCGGCCATGCTGCCGGGGCCGAAAGCGTGGATATTCTCATCACGCAGGATGCGGAGGTTCGTCTTGCCGCGAACCGGATCGACACGCCCAACACCCATGGCACCGGCTGCACGTTGTCTTCAGCGATTGCCGCCGGCCTTGCGCTGGGCCGCGATCTGTCCGCTGCCGTCAGCGAGGCCAAGGTGTATCTCACCGGGGCGCTGGCGGCGTCGGACCGTCTGACGATCGGACACGGAGCCGGCCCGGTGCATCATTTCCATCAGTGGTGGGGATGATCCGGCCCTTCGTCCGGGCCGCGGCTTGTGCAGCGGTAGCCTGGACGGGTTTCGGGGACACTCTCAGCCGAACGTGCCGGGATAGGCGCCGCCGTCGATCAGGATGTTCTGCGCCGTGATATAGGCGGCCTGGTTCGAGCAGAGAAACGCGCAGGCGGCCCCCAATTCTTCCGGCTGGCCGAAGCGTTTGGCGGGAATGCTGGCTTCGCGCTCCGCCTTTGCGGCCTCGATGGAGATGCCCTTCGTCTTTGCGATATGGGTGAAATTGGAGACCAGGCGGTCGGTCTCGATGGCGCCGGGCAACAGGTGGTTGATGGTGACATTGTGCGGGGCGACCTGCCGCGCGACGCCGGACAGGAAAGCCGTCAGCCCCGCGCGTGCGCCGGCGGACAGGTCGAGCCCCGCCAGCGGCGCCTTCACGCCGCCGGATGTGATGTTGACGATCCGTCCGAAGCGGCGGTCGATCATGGGATCGATGACTTTCTGAATCATCTCGACGGCGATGATCATGTTCGCGGTGAGACCCTGAACGATCTGCTCGCGGGACAGTTCACGGAAATCCCGCATTGGCGGGCCGGCGTTGTTGTTCACCAGAATGTCCGGGTCCGGGCAGGCGGCGAGCAGGGCGGCTTGCCCTTCCGCCGATGCGAGATCCGCAACGACCGCGGTCACCTTTGCATTTGTTGTCGCGCGGATATGTTGGGCGGTGGCGTCCAGTTTCTCCGCATTGCGGCCGTTGATGACGACCTCGCAGCCGGCTTCCGCCAGAGCCTGTGCACAGGCGCGGCCAAGGCCGCTCGACGAGGCGCAGACGATGGCGCGCCGTCCGGCAATTCCAAAATCCATGAACAATCCTCCGCAGGCGACGACGGGAGGAAGCATCTATTCGCCCTGATCGGCCGGGGTCAATCGGCTGAGCGTCACTCCGCGCCGCGATGCGCGGGTGTCGTCAGTGCATTGTCGGCGCGCATCGCGTTGCCGCGCCACTCGAAACCGGTATCCCGCCAGCCCTGCACGTAAAGCGCCGGCAGCAGCAGGTCGCGGCAGATCATGGCGATCGGGCTGCGCCAGGACAGCGGCCAGCCGCAGACCCGGGCGAGGGCAAGTTCGCTGCCGTACCACACCGCAGCCAGTCCGGCCCCTGCAACGAGAGCGGACTGGCCGGATGCGCTCGCCGCCACCAGCGCAGCGAGGAATGGCAGAAGCGGGCCGGCCAGCAGTTCGGGAAGATAAAGCAGGGGGAAGCTCGCCCGGCGCAGCTGCGCCCAGCGCTGCTGCCGTCGCCAGACGGTCGACAGACTTCGCTGTCCGAGCGGCTGGGGGAACGGGCCCTGCACCAGCCGCACGCGCAAGCCTTGCTGGCGGACCAGCTTCGTGGCCGCTGCATCTTCGGCGACCTCTTGTCCCAGCATGCTGATGCCGCCCGCGCTCTCCAGGATGTCGCGATGCCACAGCATCGACTTGCCTTGCGCGAAGCCCAGATCCAGCGCATCGGCGACATACTGCCAGCGTGCCTGATAACCGTTGAGAAACGCGCCTTCGATCTCGCTCCACAATCCTGTCATGTCCGTTCCGACAGGCGGGGAGCAGACCAGCCCGGTGCCGGGCGTCCAGGCGGCGAGCATCCGCTGGATATAATCCGGCGGCATCAGCACGTTGGCATCGGCGAGCACGATCCAGGAGGACGTGGCCGCGACCCAGCCTTTCACGCAGTTGTTGAGCTTGGGATTGACGCTGACACGGTCGTCTCCCACCAGCAGCCGCGCCTTCACGCCCGGATGGGCCGAGATGAGTCGCTGCACGACCGGGATGGCCGGATCGCCGGCGGATGCCGCGCAGAATAGGATTTCATAGTCCGGATAGGCGAGCTGAAACGACGAGCCGAGCGTTTCGCTCAGGCGATGGTCCAGCCCGCAGACCGGCCGAACGATGCTCACCGCTGGTGCGCCTGGCGGCGCCTGTAACAGCGGCTGCGGCGGCCGGGCCCGCCGCATGGCGACTGCGACGCTCGCGAGATGGATGACGAGGGAACTCAGGGAGAAGGCCGCGAGCGCGGCGATCGCGATATCAGGAAGAGGCATGGCAAAGGCGTATATGATTGCCGCATGACAATCTCATGTCTTGCCTTGTCCTGACGGTGGAACTGAAGCGCCGCCGCCGCTGTCACCGAAATGCAATCGAAGCGAGCTATCCGGGCAACAGGATCCCTCACGGATTCGGAACCGGATATGACCGAACAGCCACGACGCTATCGCACGCTTTTCATTTCAGACGTTCATCTCGGAACCAAAGGATGCCGCGCGGACCGGCTTCTGGATTTTCTCCGCCATCATGAAGCGGAACGAATGTATCTCGTCGGCGACATCGTCGATGGCTGGCAACTGAAAAGCGGATGGTACTGGCCGCAATCCCACAACGATGTGATCCAGAAGCTGCTGCGGGCGGCGCGCAAGGGAACGCGCATCACTTATATCCCGGGCAATCACGACGAGTTCCTGCGCGACTTCCTCGGCACGCATTTCGGCGGCATCGAGGTGATGGATCAAACCATACACGAGGGGCCGGATGGCCGCCGTTATCTGATTATCCATGGGGATCTGTTCGACCTTGTGGTCACCCAGGCCCGGTGGCTCGCGTTGCTTGGCGACAAGGCTTACGATTTCGCGATTGCTCTCAACCGGGTGTTCAACACCGTCCGGCTGCGGCTCGGCTTTCCTTACTGGTCGCTGTCCCAATGGGCCAAGCTGAAGGTGAAGAACGCGGTGAACTTCATCGGTGAGTTCGAAAAGACGCTCGCAATGGAAGCAAAGCGCCATGACGCCGATGGTGTAATCTGCGGTCACATCCATCATGCGGTGATCGATGACCGGCTCGGCATCCGCTACATCAACTGTGGCGATTGGGTGGAGAGCTGCACGGCAGTTGTCGAACATCACGACGGCCGTTTCGAGATCATCGACTGGTCGCGGGATATGACTCCCGTGGCCGAGCCCCGGCTGCTGCGCCGCGTGGCCTGAATACCCTCGTCTTCTGAACACTGGAGGGCAAACATGCCCGTTTCCGCGTCCACGTTTTCCGATCCCCGGCGGGATGTCATGGCGCGCGCCTATGCGCGCTGGGCGCCGGTTTATGATGCGGTGTGCGGTCCCGTGATGGAGCCGGGCCGGCGCGCCGCTGCCGCCGCCGCCCGTCAGATCGGCGGGCGCATTCTCGAGGTCGGCGTCGGCACGGGACTGTCCTTCGGCGATTATGATGCGGGCTCCGCGGTGACCGGCATCGACTTCTCCGAACCCATGGTGGAGCAGGCGCGAACCAAGCTTGCCACCGGCCGGTATCCCCATGTGGTCGATCTGCGGGCGATGGACGCCCATGATCTTCAGTTCGACGATGGCAGCTTCGACAGCGTCGTTGCGCAATTCGTCATCACGCTGGTGGCCGATCCCGAGCAGGTGATGAACGAATGCGTTCGGGTGGTGCGACCGGGCGGCGAGATCATCCTCGTCAATCATTTCTATTCGGAGCAGGGCGTGCTGGCGGCGCTGGAGCGCTGGTCCGCGCCATATGCCCATGGCGTGGGGTTGCGGCCGGAGTTTCCGTTCGGCCGCCTTGAACGCTGGGCTGCCGCTCACGGCGGCGTTCGGCTGATCGAGCGGCGGCGTCTGCGTCCGTTGGGTGTTTATACGCTGGCGCGGTTCCGCAAGCTGGTGGCCGCCTGAGCGTCAGGCTTGCGCAAGCCGGTGCGGCTGGCGCACCATGGCCGGATGACTATCGAAAGCCTTTCCGACCTTCCGACCGCGTGCGATATCGACGAGGCGGCGAAGCGCCTGCACGGCGTCGTCGTGCATACGCCGCTGCTGAGAAACCCGATGCTCGACCGGCTGACCGGCGGACAGGTTTTTCTCAAGGCCGAATCGCTGCAACTGACAGGCTCCTTCAAGTTTCGCGGCGCATTCAACATGCTGTCGCAGATACCGCCCGGGCGTCGCAGGGCTGGCGTTGTCGCTTTCTCTTCGGGCAACCACGCACAGGGCGTCGCCGCTGCCGCCCGGCGTCTGGACATACCGGCCGTCATCGTGATGCCGGCCGATGCCCCGCTGGCGAAGCGGGAGGGCACGGCGGCTTATGGCGCAGAGATCGTTCTGTATGATCGCAACACCGAGGACCGGGAGGCCATCGCGCGGGCCATCGCCATGCAGCGGGAGGCGATTCTCGTGCCGCCGTTCGATCATCCTCAGATCATGGCCGGGCAGGGCACCGCAGGCCGGGAGATCATGGACGATCTTGGGGAACTGGGCCTTGCGCCTGATGTCGTTCTCGTCCCTGCATCCGGCGGGGGGCTCATGGCCGGCATCGCGCTGGCGGTGCGGGCGCGCGCGCCCTTCGCCCGTATGGTGATGGTGGAGCCGCAGGGATTCGACGACCACGCTCGCTCCTTTGCGAGCGGCCGGCGGGAGCGGAACGAGCGTTCGTCCGGCTCCATCTGCGATGCACTGATGTCAACGGCTCCGGGAGAACTGACTTTTGCGGTCAATCGCGAACTCATCGAAACCGTCATTGCGGTGGATGATCACGCGGTCATGGAGGCGATGCGTTTCGCCTTCCGCAATCTGCGGCTGGTGCTGGAGCCGGGCGGTGCGATCGCGCTGGCGGCGTTGATGATGGGGCTCGTCGATATCAGCAACCGGGTTGCCGTGGCGGTTCTGTCCGGCGGCAATGTCGATGCTCGGATGTTCTCCGGCCTGATCCAGGAACCTGCCTGACGGCTGGCTTGCAGGTCCGGCTTCGCTAGCTGAACAGCGCGAGACGCTCGATGTCCGAAAGCGCCATGATGGGAGCGAGCGCATCGGCATGGCGCGCGCGGCCGGCTGCGCGAGGAAAGGATATATCGAACGCTGCGGTTCCGGCGAGCGGTGTGGCCGTGAACAGGTCGTTCTCGATTTCGAGCGTGTGTTCCGTATCCGCAGCCGCGTCGGCGTCCGGCCGGGACGAGTTGGCTGGCTGCGCCGCGTCACCGGCCAGCATCTCCGCATCGTGGGTGCTGACGGTTGGCTCCGCAGAGACAGCGACCGGTGAATCGTCGGAGAATATCCGAGGCTCATGGGGAACGGGCGCTGCCGTGTCCTGAATGTGCCGCCGGGCCGGAGATGCCGTCAGGTGCTGGAGCGCCGCGGAAAGTGCGTCGAGACGTTCAGTTCCGGCATTCTGCGCGCGTGTGGCATCCTGGACCGCTGCCGTGAGCGCACGGATTTCATCGGTCAACGCGGCAATCGGCCCCTCTGAAGCCGGATGTATTGCTGCCGCGGCGACGGCTGGCTCCTGTATAGCCCTTGTCACGGCGGAGGCAGGAGCTTCCGCCGCCATGCGCTCCAATTGGCCGACGGCATCGAGAAGACGCCCGATTTCGTCGCTGCGGGTGCGGCGGGCATATTCGTTCAGGAACCATCGTCCCCGGGCGCTGGCCGAGAGCGCTGTCACGAGCGCCGCAAACAGGTCGGCATCCCCGGTCACGGCTGCGATATCCGAAGGGCCTGAATGCGGCATGGAGCAGATCAATCCCGGGAGGCCACACTACGCAGCCCCTGCGAGCGGTCAACCGAATCGCACCATTATGTTACCGGCGGCGGTGCCGGGCGTCATCCCGACGAGGTCGATGCCGTTCAGCGGCAGCGCGGATACATGGCGGCGAGTTCGCGGCCTTCGAGATAGACCATCTGGCGGGACAGGCCGCCCTTGCGCGCCAGCCAGCTTCGGACGTGGCCGGGATAGACATCCATGAGGAAGCGGGTCCCCGCGTCGCTGATCGTCGTCGCGCCATTGGCGCCCGGATTCCAGGCGGCATGGAAGCCGAGCCGGGCCTGCCGGGTCACGCAGATGCGTTCCCGGGGCACGAAGCCGAGGATGAGCGTGCAGGCGGACAGGCAGGGGCCATCGATCGCGACGCGCTCGCCGGAATGCTTCAGGGCGGTATAGTCGCGGACATAGTTGCCGATACGGCCGCCGCGATCCTTGACAATGCGGACGGTGGCGGCCTCAGCAGCGACGCTTCCCAGCACCAGCATGACGCAGGCCAGCAGGACCGGTCGTGTCATGATCCATCCCCCCGTTGCAGGCAGTCTTGTCGCTGCCCGTCCCGATGGGATTAAATCAAATCACGCCGCATTCGACAAAGCATTGTTTGGGCTGCGGATGTAAATTTTGAACGGTGCCAAAGCACCTTCGCGTCCCGGCTTCATCCCCACAGAAGCGGGGACGGCGGCTGAACGATGCTGCCGTGATAGTCGAGTCCCTCGGGACGGTCCCGCGCAAGCAGCAGCGGCCCGTCGAGATCGATCACCCGCGCCCCGGCCGCGAGATGAAGCGCCGGCGCCATGGCGAGTGAAGTCCCGACCATGCAGCCGATCATGATGGCGAAATCCAGCTTCCGCGCTGCGTCCGCCAGCGCCAGCGCCTCGGTCAGCCCGCCGGTCTTGTCCAACTTGATATTGATGGCGTCGTAGCGGTCGCGCAGTGCCGGCAGGGTACTCCGGTCGTGGACGCTTTCGTCCGCGCAGATGGGGATCGGCCGGTCCATCCCGGCCAGCGCGGCATCATGTCCCGCCGGCAGCGGTTGTTCGATCAGCGTCACGCCGGCGGCGACGCAGGCCGCGAGATTTTCCGCAAGGTTTCCGGCGGTCCAGCCCTCGTTGGCGTCGACGATCAGTTCCGCGCGCGGCGCGGCCCGGCGCACCGCGGCGATTCGTGCAGGGTCGCCGTCCTGTCCCAGCTTGATCTTGAGCAGGGGCCGCGCTTCGGCCGCGGCCGCCGCTTCGGCCATGGCCTCGGGGGAGCCGATGGAAATCGTATAGGCCGTCGGGCATGGCGATACCGGCGACAGACCCGCGATCTCTGCGACAGTGCGCCCCGAGCGCTTGGCGTCATGGTCCCACAAGGCGCAGTCCAGCGCGTTGCGGGCGGCCCCGGCCGGCAGGCGGGCTTGCAGGCCGTCCCGGCCGAGCCCGGCTGCGATGGCGGGAGCCGTGGCTTCGATGGCGGCCAGCACGCTCTCGGGCGTTTCGCCATAGCGGGCGTAGGGCACGCATTCTCCGCGCCCCGTGACGACCCCGTCCGTGAGCTGTGCGACCACGACCACGGCCTCCGTCTTTGCGCCGCGGCTGATCGAGAAAGTCCCGGCGATGGGCCAGCGTTGGATTTGGGCGGATACGGTCAGGGCCATGGTGGTCAGCCTTGAAATTGTGGCCGTAAAAATTGCAGCCATTGCAGGAGGCAGAGGCTATATAGCGGAGACTCTACGGCGGGTGTCGAATGGCTCAAGGCGCAGTCAGGGGGATGGTTTGACGACCGGCGGAGCCATGGCGCAGACGGTGGCGCTTCACAGCGCCGAGGCCGACGGCAGGTTGCAGCTTGCGCCCGCCGGTTCCTGGACCGCCGAATATGCCCATCTGGTCGAGCCGCTGGTCGACGCGGCGGCCCGGCACGCGGGGGCTGGCGAGGTGGTGTTCGATCTGCGCGGGCTGGAGCGGCTGGATACCTTCGGCGCCTGGCTGATCGAGCGTATGGAGCGCGCCTTCGGCACCGCGGGCGCCCGAACGTCCTTCGTCGGAATGACGGACGATTATCAGGCGTTGATCGACGAACTGCGCCCGGTCGAGACGAAAGCCGCGCGCCCTCCCGCGCGGCCATCCGGACCTGCGCGGGCGCTCGCGCTGATCGGGGCCGCAATGGTCGAAATGGCGAGTTCCGTGGTGATGCTCGTCAACATGCTGGGCAATGTGGTGGTTGTCGCGGGCACCCTGCTGACGCGGCCGCAGACCTTCCGTCTCACCTCGACCATCCATCATCTTGAGCGGGTCGGCTGGCGGGCGGTGCCGATCGTGCTGCTCATCACCTTCCTGATCGGGGCGATCATCGCCCAGCAGGGCATCTTTCATTTCAGCCGCTTCGGGGCCGGCGTCTTCGTGGTGGACATGGTCGGCGTGCTGGTGCTGCGCGAGATCGGCGTCCTGATCGTCTGCATCATGGTCGCGGGCCGGTCCGGCAGCGCCTATACGGCGGAACTCGGCACCATGAAGATGCGCGAGGAAATCGATGCCCTGCGCACGATGGGGCTCGATCCCGTTGAGGTTCTCATCCTGCCGCGCATGGTCGCGCTGCTGATCGCCGTGCCGGTGCTGACATTTCTCGGCTCCATGTCCGCGCTTTACGGCGGCGGCCTCGTCGCCTGGCTCTATGGCGGCATCGCGCCCGAGGTGTTTCTCTCCCGCCTCAAGGAAGCGATCTCCATCGACCATTTCCTGGTCGGCCTGACGAAAGCGCCGTTCATGGCGCTGGTGATCGGCATCGTCGCCTGCAACGAGGGCATGCGCGTGCAGGGCAGCGC
>DATMEW010000040.1:0-5099 GCA_035556495.1 Xanthobacteraceae bacterium
GGGCCTGCGCGGTCTCTCAGGTCTGCCACGAACCGGGCTTCCACACGATCTTTCAGGAGGCGTCGCCGACCTTCAAGCAGCGGTTCATGTATATGGCCGACATCCTCGATGAAGACGCCTTCGACCGGTTCCGGCAGACCGTGACCTGGGAGGGGCATGCGCAAAAGATCGCCATGCCTTATCTGTGTCTCGCCGGCGAAGCCGACGAACTGTCACCGCTCGTTCACACCGAGCGGCTGTTCCGCGCGCTGGGAGGACCGAAACGGCTGGTGGTCTATCAGGATGCCCGGCATGGTATCGGCGGCGTTCCGTCCGCCGCGCTGGGGCCGGCCGTTGCGGTGCTGATGGCGGATTGGTTGGCGGCGCGGTGCCGGAGCGAGCCATGCGACAGCGGCCGCTGGGATGTGGATGCGACCGGGCGCATTCATGAATCCGCTCTGCCATGAATGTGCTGTCGCCCGATCTCGTCGGCGCTCTTGCCGCGATCCTGACGACCGGTTGCTGGGTGCCTCAGGCGCTGAAGATCATCCGCACGCGGGAAACCGCCGCGATCTCGCTGACCGCGACGCTGGCTTTCGCGTCATAGCGTTGGCGAGCGAAGTGGATACCAGTTCGCGTTAAGGACAACGCTCATCATCATCAGCCTCAAGCTGCGTTACGGTTGATAAGGCATCCGACCCTGTTGGGGAAATGTGGACAGCAAAGAAAAGGGCCGGTCCGCTGGCGCGGCCGGCCCTTTGACGAGAATATCGCCAGCTCTTCAATGCGGGTCCAGCACCTTCATGCGCTGGCGGATGGCTTCGACGCCGGCGAGTTCCTCGGCGGAGAGCTTCCACGACGCGGCCTTGGCGTTCTGCTCGATCTGTTCCGGCCGCGTCGCGCCGGCGATGACGCTGGTGACGGGCGCGGTGGAGGCGAGCCACGAGAAGGCGAGTTCAAGCAGCGTGTGGCCCCGTTCCTTGGCAAAGGCTTCCAGCGCTTCGGTGAAATCGAACGCGGCGTCGTTGATATAGCGGTCGGTCAATTCGCCGGGGCCGGCGAGGCGGCCTTCGCTGGCGGCCTGTCCGCGCTTGTATTTGCCCGTGAGAAGCCCGCTCGCCAGCGGGAAATACGGCAGCAGGCCGAGCCCATATTCCTGCATCGCCGGCATCAGCTCCTTCTCGATATAGCGGACGATCAGGCTGTATTCGTCCTGGCACGAGACGAAGGCGTTCAGGCCGTTCTGGCGCGCGGTCCATTGCGCCTCGACCATGCGCCAGGCGCTGAAATTCGAACAGCCGATGTAGCGCACCTTGCCCTGGCGCACGAGATCGTCCAGCGCGCGCAGCGTTTCCTCGATGGGCGTCAGCGGGTCCATGCGGTGCTGCTGATAGAGGTCGATATAGTCGGTATTCAGCCGCTTCAGGCTGTCCTCCACCGCGTTCATGATGTAACGGCGGGAGGCACCTTTCTTCTTGCCCTCGTCGTCCATCGGCAGCGCGAATTTCGTGGCGATCACCACGTCGCGGCGGTTGCTCTTGAAGATTTCGCCGAGGATCTTTTCGGAGCCGCCACGGTTGCCGCGGGCATAGCTGTCGGCGGTGTCGAAGAAATTGATGCCGACATCCAGCGCCTTGTGCACCACCTTGCGCGCGTCTTCGAGGTCGCTGCGGCCCCCGAAATTGTTGCAGCCGAGACCCACCACCGAGACCCGGAGGCCGGAGCGGCCGAGATTGCGAAACTCCATGATCGTTTCCTAAAAGATTGCCGCCGGGTTCAGCCGGTCAGTGATTGACGATGACGCGGGTGCCCACCGGGACCCGGTTGTAAAGGTCTATGATTTCATCGTTGGTGAGGCCGAAGCATCCGGAG
The DNA here is from genome assembly GCA_035556495.1 of Xanthobacteraceae bacterium. Lineage (GTDB taxonomy): Bacteria > Pseudomonadota > Alphaproteobacteria > Rhizobiales > Xanthobacteraceae > CANKHJ01. The sequence continues at coordinate 1,852 of DATMEW010000040.1, forward strand.
GAGACGGCATGGCCGATGGTTTCGGGCGCGTTGGTGCCGTGGATGCGGTAGATCGTGGCGCCGAGATACATCGCCCGCGCGCCCATGGGATTGCCGGGTCCGCCCGCCATGAAGCGGGGCAGATAGGGCTGGCGCTCGATCATCTCCGCAGGTGGCGTCCAGTCCGGCCATTCGGCCTTGCGGGTGATGCGCTGCATACCGGACCAGGTGAAGCCCTCGCGGCCGACGCGGATGCCGTAGCGCAGCGCCAGTCCTCGCGGCTGGATGAGATAGAGAAACCGCTCGGGCGTATCGACGATGATCGTGCCCGGCGGGTGATCCGTCCGGTAGGACACCATCTGGCGCCGGTAGATTTCGGGTATTTCGATATTCTGCGGGATCGCGCCGGGCTCCGCATCCTGGATTGTCGGCGTCATGTTGCGGAGATTGAGCGGCGTGCCGTGCTGGCCGCGGGCCACGGCAGGGAGTGCGAGTGTTGCAGCGGCCGCCAGGCCGGAGCGGAGAAAACGGGCGCGAGACAGTGTGATAGGCATGACGATCCGTGATGATTTCCCCCGAAAGGCCATCATGCCCCGAACTGGTGCTTGCGGGCAACCGCCCCCGGGAGTTCGGCTAAGGTGCGCGGACCGCCATTCTGCCGCAACGAAGTTTTGTGAAAGCCGGCGCGGGCCGGCGGCCCCTGACGCGAGTTGAATCCTCCATGACCAATCTGATCGCCTCTCCGTTCGTGGCGCCTGTCGTGCTCCTGCTGGCCTCCAACGTGTTCATGACCTTCGCCTGGTACGGCCATCTCCGCTTCAAGGAGACGCCGCTCGGCTGGGTCATTCTCGTGAGTTGGGGCATCGCGCTGTTTGAATACTGCCTTGCCGTGCCGGCCAACCGGCTGGGCAGCAGCGTCTATTCGGCGGCGCAGCTCAAGACCATGCAGGAGGTCATCACGCTGGCGGTCTTCGCCGTGTTCTCGGTGGTTTATCTGAAGGAGAGCCTCGGCTGGAACCACCTGCTTGGCTTTGCGCTGATCGCGGCCGGCGCGGCGCTGGTGTTCCAGAAGTGGTGAGACGGGGCGGCGGGATCATTCCGCCGCTTCGCGCTCGTTCTCCGCCTCGCCGGCATCGAGGAAGCCGCCGGACTGGCGCCGCCACAACGCGGCATAATGCCCGTCCCTGCGCAGCAGGTCGGCATGGGAGCCTTCCTCGACGATGCGGCCGTGGTCGATGACCACGAGCCGGTCCATCCGGGCGATGGTGGACAGCCGGTGCGCGATGGCGATCACGGTCTTGCCGGTCATCAGCGTGTCGAGGCTGGACTGGATCGCGGCCTCCACCTCGCTGTCGAGCGCTGACGTCGCCTCGTCCAGCACGAGGATGGGAGCGTCCTTGAGGATCACCCGGGCGATCGCGATGCGCTGGCGCTGGCCGCCGGAGAGCTTCACGCCGCGCTCGCCGACATGGGCGTCGAAGCCGTGGCGGTCGCGCCAGTCCTCGAGGCCGGCGATGAAATCATCGGCATGGGCCTTGCGCGCGGCCTCGCGGATTTCGGCGTCGGAGGCGGAGGCGCGCCCGTAGCGGATGTTGTCGCGGATCGAGCGGTGCAGCAGCGAGGTGTCCTGCGTCACCATCGAAATCGCCGCGCGCAGGCTTTCCTGCGTGACCGCCGAGATATCCTGCCCGTCGATCAGGATGCGGCCGCTCTCCGTATCGAAGAACCGCAGCATGAGGTTGACCAGCGTGGACTTGCCCGCGCCGGACCGGCCGACGATGCCGATTTTCTCGCCCGGCCGGACCGTCAGCGACAGGTCGTCGATCACGGGCCGGTCGCGGCCATAGCCGAAGCCGACATGGTCGAACACGATCTCGCCCTTCGCGACTTTCAGTTCGCCCGCGCCGGGCCGGTCGGTCAGCGCGATGGGCTGGGCGATGGTCATCATGCCTTCCTGCACCACGCCGACATTCTCGAAGATGGCGGTGATCTGCCACGCCACCCAGCCGGACATGCTGACGATCTGCCATGCCATCGGCAGGGTCATCGCCACGACGCCGACGCCGACATGGCCGCGGGTCCACAGCCACAGGGCGGTTGTCGCCGTGCCGATCACCAGCAGCGCGTTGAGCACCACGAGAAACAGCGAGAACAGCGTGTTGAGCCGCATCGAGGCGTTGAAGATGCGGGTATGGCTCTCCATCGCGTCGCGTACGTAATCGTCCTCCTGCGCGGCGCGGGCGAACAGCTTCACGGTCAGGATGTTGGTGTAGCTGTCGACGATGCGTCCGCTGAGCAGCGAGCGCGCTTCCGACATCGCCTTGGAGCGGTCGCGCATGCGGGGCACGAAGACGCGCAGCAGGCTCACATAGGCGACGAACCACACCGCGATCGGCAGCGCGAGCCAGGGGTCGGCCTGCCCGAGCAGAACGGTGGCGGTGGCGCCATAGACGATGATGTACCAGACGCTGGTGATGGTCGCGACGAGGCTCTCGCGCACCGCCGGGCCGGTCTGCATCACGCGGTTGGAGATGCGCCCGGCGAAGTCGTTCTGGAAGAACGGCCAGGACTGGCGCACGACATGCCAGTGGCTCTGCCAGCGGACCAGATTGGAGAAGTTTCCGGCGATGGCCTGATTGTTGAGGATGTTCTGAATCGTGATAGCGGCCGGCCGCAGCACCAGCAGGACCAGGGCCATGCCCAGCAGGATGTGCCAGGATTGCGCGAACATCGCCTCCGGCGCCTGCGAGGTGATCAGCGTCACCACGCGCCCGATGAAGATCGGGACGGTGGTGTCCAGCACCGCCACCACCAGGCCGGCGGCGAACAGGGCAGCGAACAGTCCTTTGGCCTGCCGGGCGAAGTGCCAGTAGAAGGCGATCAGTCCGGCCGGAGGCTCGGGCCGTTCCGGCGCGGCGGTGGGGGCGAGCAGGCGCTCGAAAAAGGCGAACATGGGCGGCGCGCTCGCGAATGAGGATCGGCCTCGCGGCCTTCGTCGCGGCGCGGGTCGGAAAATGGCGGACAGGGAAGGCCGATCGATACCTTCCCTTCATGTCCGCACTATGGCGTGCGGAGCCCGCGGACCGCAATGACCCGTTGCGGGGATGTCGTCAGCCGGCCCGAGCGGGATCAGCCCGCCGGGGTGAGGCGCAGCAGGCGGCCTGAAGGCCCGTCCGTCAGCAGCCAGATGGCGCCGTCCGGCCCGGAGCGGACGTCGCGGATGCGCTCGTTCAGTTCGCCCAGCAGCCGCTCCTCGTCGGCCACCTTGC
>DATMEW010000041.1:0-11283 GCA_035556495.1 Xanthobacteraceae bacterium
ATGAACGACGAGCCGTTCGGCCCGGTGGCTGTGCTTGCGCCGTTCCGCGACTTCGACGAAGTGGTGGAGAAAGCGAACCGGCTGCCCTATGGGCTGGCCGCCTATGCTTTCACGCAGTCCGCGAAGCGGTCGATGCTGATCGGCGATGCGCTGGAAGCCGGCATGGTCGGCGTCAACACCGTGGCTATCGCCGGCGCGGATTCGCCCTTCGGCGGCGTGAAGGACAGCGGCCATGGCTCCGAGGACGGTCCCGAAGGCGTCGAGGCCTGTCAGGTCATCAAGGTCATCAGTCAGGAATAGAACGGTTCGTCCGTTCGCGGGACATCAGCGGGTGCGGCGGCCGTTCGTGGCAACGAACGGTCGGCCTTCCCGGCTCTCGCCATAAATGTGCCGGCGGAAAATCAGTGTCCGCCGGCCAGCCGTTCGTCCGCTGGAAGCAAGCCGGTTCCACTCCGGGACATGCAGGCAGTTCGGGACCCGGAACATGTCGCCTGCGGTTGCCGCGGCCGCGACGCATCGGGCCGTCGCAGGGCGGCCCCGCCGCTCTGCGTTATGCCGACAGACGATCGGCGGTCAGCAGAAGAACGGATTCGAAACCTTCGAATTCAGGCCGTCCGACCGTCAGCGGCTTGCCCTGTCCGGCGCGCGCATGGGCCGCGCGGAACGCATCCGATTTCGTCCAGGCTTCGAAGTCGGCCTTGCTGCGCCAGACCGTGTGGGATGAATAGAGGATGTGATCCTCGCGGACGGGCCCCTTCAGCAGGCGGAATTCGACAAAGCCGGGCATCTCGTTGAGATAGCTGTCGCGCTCCCGCCACATGCGCTCGAATTCCTCGGCGGTTTCCGGCATCACCCGGAAGCGATTCATCGCGATATACATTGTCGTCTCCTCATGTGTCGCCAGGCCCGTATCGAAGCGTCCGGACCTGGCGGTGGGGGCGGAAAGGCGAGGGAGCGGCGTCCGCTTGCCCCCGCCTTTCGCGGTGTTTCGCCCAGAGCATGATCCCGAAAAGTGGGAACCTGTTTTTCGGGATCATGCGCAAACCAAAAGATAAGTGACGGGTCTGATTCAACGAAGTTGCATCAGACCCTAGCCGCCCGTCCGCGGCTCGGCGCCTGCAAAGCGCACGCGCAACGAGCCTTTTACCGTCAGGCCGGCCGAATTATACTGATGCGTATAGACCCGGTAGGTCTCGTTCAGTAGGTTGTCGACCGACAGCGCGGCGATGACATTCTCCGTCGGCTGATAGGCGAGATGGAGATTCACGAGATTGTAGCTGCCCACGGCCTGATCCACGGTGGCGCTGGCGGGAAGATCCTCCATCGTCTTGGCGGCATAATGGGCCCAGCGGAGCGCCACCGTCCATTTGCGGTCCGGGCTGCGCAGCCCGACCGTGCCCGCGACCATGTCCGTCGGGATCTTGGCGAGCGGCTCGTTGTCGGTCAGGTTTTTGCCGCGCAGGCGGTGGGCGTTGAGGCCGACGAACCAGCCGCCGGCGTCGTAGCTGCTTTCCAGCTCCGCGCCTTCGATGCGCGCTTTGGCGACATTACGGTACTGCGTATCCCAGTTCGCCCAGTTCGGCGGGCCGAACCCGCCGAATGCGAAGCAGAGCGCGCGTGCGGTAAACCGGCAGCCCCACACCGTATCGATGAAATCCTCGACATCGTTGCGGAACAGGCTCGCCTTGATCCGCAGGCGGTCGCCGGCCTTGAACAGGTCGTCCTGCTTGATGTTGAGGCCCACTTCCTTGGTCTTGCCGATTTCGGGACGCAGGTTCGGGTTCGGCTGGAAGATGAACTGTGCCGGCGGCGGATGCTGGCTGGAGATCAGCGTCTCGGTCACGGCCGGGGCGCGATAGCCTTCCGCATAGGTGCCGTAGAAGGTGAGCCATTCCAGCGGCGAGATGCCGAGCGTGAATTTCGGTGAGACGCGGTCGCCGCTGGCATTGACCGCCCCGCCCCGGAAATCGGTGCCGGTCAGCGAGTAGTTATCGTAGCGCAGCGCTGTCGTCGCTTCGAGCCACGTCGAATAGCGCGACCGGAGCTGCGCGAAGGCGCCCCAGACCTGACGGCGGCCGCTGGGATTATAGCCGTCGCCGTATCCGCCCGGATCGCGGTTGTCCACTTCGTCGCTGAAGACGTCGCCGCCGAAGGTGAGTTCGTGGCGGAGCGCGCCGGTGTCGAAGCGGGACGTGTTGTGCGCGTCATAGCCGAAGGTATCGAGCTTGTAGCCCGCGCGGCTGCCGACTGGGCCGAAGTAATTGGCGGGGTTGGTCGTGCCGGCCGGCGGGGCGAGCCAGGTCACCAGCGTGTTCACGTCCACCCGGTTCCAGTAGGCCGAATGGCGGAAATCGAACAGCCGGTCGTCGGGCCTGCTGTAGCTCCAGCTTGCCGTCGTGGTCGTGTTCTTCGCGCGGCTGTCGCGCACCACGCTGGTGAGATCGCGGATGCCGTGGGTCCAGTCGGCGTCGTAATGGATCGCGCCGAATTTCACCTCGTGGCCGTCCGCGGGGCGCACCGTCACCTTGGCGATCCCGGTGGCGACGGTCTGGCCGGAATTCGGAATCCGGTTGCCGTCGCCATCCTTGTAGTCGTCGAGATGCCGGTAGGTGCCGCCGACGAGAAGGTCCACATTCGGATTGGCGCGAACCGCGCCGAACACCGAACCCGCGCCGCGAAACAGGTTGGAGCCGATCGTGCCGTAAGTCGAAACGCCCCAGCGTTCGCCGGCCTTGAGCATGTCGTCCACATCCTTGGTGCGGAAGGAGGCGACGCCGCCGATGGCGCCGGAGCCGTAGATGTTCGACACCGGGCCGCGCACGACATCGACCCCGGCCAGAAGCTCCGGCTCCAGATAGAAGCTGCCCGAGCCGTCATGGCCTGCGCGCGCGAAATTCTGCCGCGCTCCGTCCACGATCACGGCCACCCGGCCGAAGTCCTGAAGGCCGCGGATGTTGACCGCCGTGCCGGGGTCTTGCGCCGTCGCCTCGGTCGAGACGCCGGGCATGCCGGTGAAAAGCTGCGCCGGCCGGTCCGCGGCGATCTCACGAAGCTGCTCCTCGCGCAGTGTCGAGATGCCGGCGAGCGAGTCGATGGCGGTCTGCGGGAGCTTGGTCGAGAGCACCGTGATGGGATCGAGTTCGATGATGTCCTGCGCGAAAGCGGCGCTCGCCGCCACTGCGATGGCGCCCATCGACGCCCCGAGCATCAGCGCGCGCCCGCGCCATGCCAATAAAATTGAATTCCGTCTCGCTCTCATCGCGATACCTCGCCCGTTCCGGTCTGACTATTTGCTGGCGGGCTGCCGGAAGCGGCGCTGGCTGGCGGATGTTGCGTTTATGGTTGAACTGGCGTAGGGGCGTCAAGTGATTGAAAAATCATAATAAAATGCCTCTAAACAAGGCCATGGATTTGATTTCGAATAAATCGAAACAAAGCGGTGCTGAAACACCGGGCGATGCGGTTTCCGCTCGTGCGATCCCTGTCGCCGCCAATCGCATCGAGAGCCGCGATCTGTTCGTGGGCACCCGTGAAGTCACTATCGGTCATGGCGCGGAAACGTATCGTCTGCGCCTGACCGCGCAGAATAAGCTGATCCTGACGAAATGAGGTGTGACATGCGCGGCGCTGTGCGAACGGTCTTCCTCGACATCATCATGGCTGCGGCGGCCCTGCTGCTGATCATGCGGCCGGATGCGGCGGCGGGCGCGACGGCGCCGCGCATCGTCACCATCGGCGGGGCCGTGACGGAGATTGTGTTCGCGCTGGGCCATGGCGACGAGGTCGTGGCGGTGGACCAGACCAGCAGCTTTCCGCCGGCCATCAAGGACAAGCCGAATGTCGGCTACATGCGCACGCTGTCCGCGGAGGGCGTGCTGTCGCTTGCGCCCACGCTCATTCTCGCCACGGAGGGGTCCGGGCCGCCGGATACGATCGCCGTATTGCAGCGGGCAGCGGTGCCGTTCGTCGTCGTGCCGGAGGGGTATGACGCGGAGGCCGTGCTCAAAAAGGTGCGGGTGATCGCGAAAATTCTCGGCGAGACCGAACGCGGAGAGGCGATGGCGCGCGCCATCGCCTCGGATTTCGAGACGCTGGCGGCCCAGCGCGCCCTCATCCGGCAGCGCCGCAAGGCGGTGTTCGTGCTCGCCATCGGCAGCGGCGCGCCGACTGTAGGCGGATCGCGGACCAGCGCCGACGGCCTCATGGCGCTGGCAGGCGTGGACAATGCGCTGGCGGCGGCGGAGGGGTTCAAGCCGGCGGTGGTGGAATCCGTGCTGGCGGCCGCGCCCGAAGTGGTGCTCACCATGATCGAGCGCAACCATGGGATGGACGCGAAAACCCTGTTCGCGCTGCCGGCTTTCGCCGGGACGCCGGCGGCGCGGGACCAGCGGCTGCTGCGGATCCCCTCATCGCTTCTCGCCTTCGGTCCGCGGACGGCTCATGCCGCTCACGAGCTGATGGCGGCCATCTATCCCGAACTCAAGCTTGAGGATCTGCCGCCGCGCCCATGGACCGGCGATGCCGTGGTGGCCCATCCGTGAGCGCGGCGATGCCGGCGGTTAAGTTCCGCGGCGCTGCTTCCGCCCGGCGCGGCGCTGCCGTGCTGGCCGCCGGCGGACTGCTGCTCGTCGTCGCGGCCCTGGCCTCGCTCGCGATCGGCCCGATCTTCATCGCGCCGCGTGACATTCTCTCGATCCTGTTCGATGCGGTGCGGGGCATCCAGCCGGACACGCCGATGGCGATGCGGGATGCGACGGTGGTTCTCGACATCCGCCTGCCGCGCACGGTGCTCGCGGTGCTGGTCGGCGCCACGCTCGCCATGGCCGGGGCGGTGTTGCAGGGCATGTTCCGCAATCCGCTCGCCGATCCCGGCCTCGTCGGCGTTTCGACGGGGGCGGCCTTCGCGGCGGTGCTCTGGATCGTGTTCGGCGCCGCCGCGGCGGGGCTCTACCCTCAGCTTCTGGCGGCTTTCATGCTGCCGCTTGCGGCTTTTGCCGGGGGCCTTGCTTCGACGATCCTGCTCTATCGTCTCGCCACGCGGGACGGGCGGACGTCCGTTGCCATGCTGCTGTTCTCCGGCATCGCTCTCGGCGCACTGGCAGGCGCCGGCACGGGCCTCGTGATCTTCGTTTCGACCGATCAGCAGTTGCGGGAATTCACCTTCTGGACGCTGGGCAGCATCGGCGGCGCAAGCTGGACCAAGGCCGGCATCATCCTTCCGTTCTGCCTCCTGCTGCTGCTGGGGGCGCTGTGGCTTTCGCGAGGGCTCGATGCGCTCGCGCTGGGCGAGGCCGAGGCGTTTCATCTCGGCATCGATACCCAGAGCCTCAAGCGCGCCGCCGTGGTTCTGGTCGCGGCGGGCGTGGGCGCGGCGGTGGCGATCAGCGGGGTCATCGGCTTCATCGGTCTCGTGGTGCCGCATCTTCTGCGCCTGAGCGCGGGGCCGCTGCACCGGCCGCTGATCCTGGGATGTGCGCTGTTCGGCGCGGCGCTGCTGACGATGGCGGACATCGTCGCGCGAACGGCGGCGGCGCCGGCCGAAGTGCCCATCGGCGTCGTCACGGCCATCATCGGCGCGCCTTATTTTCTTTATCTGGTGCATCGCAATCGCGCGATGCTGGGAGGCTGAGATGTATGCCGCCCGTTCGATTTCGGTCGTCATCCGGGGCAGGGCCCTGCTCGACGGTGTCGATCTCGCGCTGGAGGCCGGCAAGGTGGTGGCCGTGGTCGGCCCCAATGGGGCCGGGAAAACCACGCTGTTCCGGGCGCTGACCGGCGAACGGCCGGTGACGGGCGGCCGGGTCGAACTGGATGGCCGGCCGCTGTCCGCCTGGGGCCCTGCCGCGCTTGCGGCCCGGCGCGCCGTGCTGCCGCAATCGGTCGATGTGGCGTTTCCGTTTCTGGCGGCCGAGATCGTCTCGCTCGGCTGTGCCGGCCATCTGCCGGGAGAGGCACGCGAGCGCCTCGTGCGGCAGGCGCTCGCCGATGTCGAGATGGCCGACCACGCGGCGCGGGTCTACGGCACGCTGTCCGGCGGCGAGCAGCAGCGCGTGCAGTTTGCGCGCATCCTCGTGCAGGTCCGAAGCCAGGGCTGCGACTATCTCATTCTCGACGAGCCGACCGCGAGCCTCGACCTTGCCCATCAACTGCTCATCCTGCGCCTCGCGCGGGCCCATGCGCAGGCCGGCGGCGCGGTGGCGGTGATCCTTCATGACCTCAATCTCGCGAGCATGGCGGCGGACAGGATCGTGGCGCTCAAGGAGGGCTGCTGCGTCGCGGCCGGCAGCCCGGCGGAGGTCATCCGCGACGACCTCATCGCCACGCTCTACGGGGTGCGGATGCGCGTGCGCGGCGTGCCGGAAGGCCCGTTCCTGCTGCCGCAGACCGTGGCGGATGCCGGCGGGAGCCGCGCGGAGCTGTGAGCCGAGGCGGCTTCGGCCCAGGACAGATTCCGCGCAGGGACCTGATGCGCCGGCCGGCCTCAATGCGTGAAATAGAAGCGGACCGCCATCAGCACCGCGAGGCTGATGAACACCATCCCGGCCTGTCCGGCGGCCTTGGGGTCGCCGCGCCTGAACCACCAGTAGGGAAGCGCGAGAACGCCGCCGAAGGCGACGCCGATCAGGACCGATCGAACCAGAATGTCAGCGGCCATCGTCGCGCCTTCCGCCTTTCATCATGCGGTCCGCGCCGCCGCGGCGGCGTCACATTCCCTTGACGATGCCCTCGGTCATCTTCTTGGCGTCGCCCAGCAGCATCATGGTGTTGTCGCGATAGAACAGCGGGTTGTCGATGCCGGCATAGCCCGATGCCAGCGAGCGCTTGATGAACATCACCGTGCCGGCCTTCCAGACCTGCAACACCGGCATGCCGTAAATCGGCGAGGTCTTGTCGTCCTCGGCTGCGGGATTGGTCACGTCGTTGGCGCCGATCACGAAGGCGATGTCGGCCTGCGCGAATTCGGAGTTGATGTCCTCCAGTTCGAACACCTCGTCATAAGGCACGTTGGCTTCCGCCAGCAGCACGTTCATGTGGCCCGGCATGCGGCCCGCGACGGGGTGGATGGCGTATTTGACCTCGACGCCCTCCTTCTTGAGGTGGTCGGCCATCTCGCGCAGCGCGTGCTGGGCCTGCGCCACCGCCATGCCGTAGCCCGGCACGATGATGACCTTCTGGGCGTTCTTCATGATGTAGGCGGCGTCTTCCGCCGAGCCGAGCTTGACCGGGCGCTGCTCGCCGCCGGCGCCGCCCGCCACGGCGGTCTCGCCGCCGAAGCCGCCGAGAATGACCGAGACGAAGCTGCGGTTCATGCCCTTGCACATGATGTAGGACAGGATCGCGCCGGAGGAGCCGACCAGCGCGCCGGTGATGATCAGCGCCGAATTGCCCAGCGTGAAGCCGAGCGCGGCGGCGGCCCAGCCGGAATAGGAATTCAGCATCGAGATCACGACCGGCATGTCCGCGCCGCCAATCGGGATGATGATGAGAATGCCGAGCGCGAGCGCGATGCCGGTGATGAGCCAGAAGTCGAGGCTGCTCTGGGACACCACGAGGCCGTAGACGAAGAACGCCAGCGCCAGCGCCAGCACGATGTTGATGGCATGGCGGCCGGGCAGCAGGATCGGCGCGCCGCTCATGCGGCCGGACAGCTTCAGGAAGGCGATGATCGAGCCGGTGAAGGTGATCGCGCCGATGGCGACGCCGAGCGCCATTTCCACGAGGCTGGCGCCGTGGATCGCGCCGCCGATGCCGATGTCGAAGGCGGCCGGGGCGAAGAAGGCCGCGGCCGCGACCAGCACGGCGGCGAGGCCGACCAGCGAGTGGAACGCGGCGACCAGTTCCGGCATCGCCGTCATTGGTACGCGCCGCGCGATCAACGCGCCGATGCCGCCGCCGATGGCGATGCCGCCGACCACGAGCAGCCAGCCGGTGGCGTCCGCGGGCGGATGCAGGGCGAGGGTGGTCAGCACCGCGACGGTCATGCCGGCGATGCCGAGGGCGTTGCCCTGGCGGCTGGTGGCCGGGCTCGACAGCCCGCGAAGGGCGAGGATGAACAGGACGCCTGCGAGGAGATAGAGCAGCGCGGCGATATCGGCGGTCATGACGCGGCTCTCACTTCTTCTTCTGATACATGGCGAGCATGCGCTGGGTGACCAGGAAGCCGCCGAAGATGTTGACCGAGGCGAAGATCAGCGCGGCGAAGCCGAGCAGCCGCGCCCACAGCGGGCCGCCGTCATCGGTCGCCAGCGGCACGCCCACGGCGAGCAATGCGCCGACCACGATGACTGAGGAAATGGCGTTGGTGACCGACATCAGCGGCGTATGCAGCGCCGGCGTCACCGACCACACGACATAATAGCCGACGAATACCGCGAGAACGAAGATGGACACGCGGAAGACGAAAGGATCGACGGTCTGCGCGATATGCTCCATGGCGGCTGCGCCTCTTTCTCAGGACAATCGGCTTGGGTGGAGTCCCGCGGCCGGGCGGCCTGGTCAGGGGCTGCCGGCGCGGGTCGTGAAGCGGGTCGTCAGGCGGCGTTCCGGTCCGCGCCGAAGCGGGGATGCACGATCCGCCCGTCGTGGGTCAGCGCCGTCGCCTGGACCAGTTCGTCGTTCCAGTCGATCGCCAGCGTTTTCGCGCTCTTGTCGATCAGCGTGTCCACGAAGGTCAGCAGGTTGCGGGCATAGAGCGCCGAGGCCGACGCCGCGATCCGCCCGGCCATGTTGACGTGACCGACGATTTTCACGCCGCCGATGGCGACGACCTCGCCGGCCTTGGCGCCCTCGACATTGCCGCCGCGCTCGACGGCGAGATCGATGATCACCGAACCGGGCCGCATGCCGGCCACCATCTGCGCCGTGATGAGGCGCGGGGCCGGGCGGCCGGGGATCAGCGCGGTGGTGATGACGATGTCCTGCTTGCGGATATGCTCGGCGACCAGCGCGGCCTGTTTGGCCTGATATTCGGCGGACATTTCCTTGGCATAGCCGGCGGCGGTTTCGGCCTGCCGGAATTCCTCGTCCTCCACGGCGATGAATTTCGCGCCGAGGCTCTCGACCTGCTCTTTGGCGGCGGGGCGCACGTCGGTGCCGGTGACGACCGCCCCGAGGCGCCGGGCGGTGGCGATGGCCTGCAAGCCGGCGACGCCGGCGCCCATCACGAATACCTTGGCGGCGGGCACGGTGCCGGCCGCCGTCATCATCATCGGCAGCGCGCGGCCATATTCGGCGGCGGCCTCGACCACGGCGCGATAGCCGGCGAGATTGGCCTGGCTGGACAGCACGTCCATCGACTGCGCGCGGGTGATGCGCGGCATCAATTCCATGGCGAAGGTCGTCAGGCCGGCGTCGGCCATGGCGCGCAGGGCGTCGTCGGCGCCATAGGGGTCCATCATGGCGATGACGGTGGCGCCGCGCCGGTAGTCCCGCAATTCGGCCGCGCCGGGGCGGCGCACTTTCAGAATGAGGTCGGCGTCGCGCGTGGCGTCGGCCGCCAGCGTCGCGCCGGCGGCGGCGAAGTCGGCGTCGGTGACGCCGGAGCCGGTTCCCGCGCCGGGGACCACGGCGACAGCCGCGCCGAGCGCCGCCAGCTTCTTCACGGTGTCAGGTGTGGCGGCGACCCGTTCCTCGCCGGCCTCCGCTTCCGCGGCAATGGCAATTTTCATGATGTCTGTTCGGTCGCTTGCGTGGGAACGGTCGGAAACAGGCGGTCGCACCGCCCGCTGCCAAGGTCAGACCAGGAAGAACCACATCAGGACCAGGACCACGATGACGCTGATCGTGCCCCACTTGGCCAGTCCGAGGAACAGCGCATAGGTGTCCTCGTGCTCGCGATAGTCGTTGCCCTTCGCGGTCGCGTATTCGACGGTGCCGTGCTCGGCCATTGGCGGACCCCAGACAAAGGTAGAAAGATCGAGGCTGGCCATAGCGTGTTTGGTCGGCAAGGGCAATCGCGACGGGTAAATCCCGACGAACGATATCGGCGGACAATCTCGGCGGACCATGCCCGCTTCGTCCGGTGCTGCCGACCCCTGTCAAACTGATTGACAAAATCAACAATCATTCCAAACTGGAATGGTCCCCGGCACGGGCCGCGGACGGGTCGAAAGTGTTTCTGGGGAGGAAGTCCGGATGCGTGGGTTGCGCATATTTGCTGTTCTTGCGGTTGGCGCGATGTCGATGGCGGCGGGGGGTGCTGCGGCCGACTGGAAGGCGGAGCCCGCCATCCAGGCGCTCTACGCCGCGGCGAAGAAGGAAGGCACCGTCCATGTCTGGGGCACCACCGTGGGCGCGGTGGACTGGATTCCGAAGGCTTTTGCCGAAACCTTCCCCGGCATCGACGTTCAGTTCCACGGCGAGAACGAGATCGCGACCAAAGCGATCAGCGAGGCCCGCGCCGGCCGCCACCGCATCGACGTGTTTCTGAGTTCTCTCACCGCGACGATGCCGCTGATCCAGCGCAATATCATCGCCAAGGTGGACTGGCCGAAGCTGGGCGTTCCCGAAAGCCGCATCACTTTCGACGGGCGTGCGATCTTCACCCACAACATCGCCTATACGATCATCTTCAACAAGGACAAGGTCGATCCGGCGACGGTGCCGACGAAATGGGAGCAACTGCTGGACCCGGCCTACAAGGGCAAGATGGTCTCCAGCATCTTCCTGCTGCCGCGCCTTGCCGGCGGGCTCAGCCTGGCCTGGAGCAAGGAGAAGGCCGAGAGTTTCATTCGCGGGCTGACGGAGAAGAACGACACGATGGTGACGCGCGCCCCGCGCGAGTCCATCGTGATCGGCGGCGAGCGGCTCTACAGCGTCGGGGAGATCGATTCCCAGGTGCTGCGCTGGCAGAATAACGGCCTTCCCCTCGGGATGGTGACGCCGGAGCCGGTGATCTTCGGGCAGTTCATCGCCACCATTCTGGACAAGGCGCCGAACCCGAATGCGGCCCGCCTGCTGGCGCGCTGGATCGTGAGCGCCGAGGGCAAGGCCGGGCAGGCGAAGTCCATGTTCGTCGTGGACTATGGGCCGGACAGCGACAATCCGATCGCGAAGAAGATTCACTCCAAGCAGATGCAGGCCGTGTACGACACGCCGGAGAACATGGCGGTGCGCGAGAAGGCCATCGCCGAATTCGGACCCATCGTGGCGGGACAGCGCTAAACCATCGCGCGGTGATCCCCGCCGCGTCAGGCGGGTCTTTCCAGGCCGACCGCTTCCAGCGCGTCGGCCTGTTTCTTTTCGACGGTTGCGATGTCGAAGCCATCGATGGCGTCGTTGAAC
>DATMEW010000042.1:0-26677 GCA_035556495.1 Xanthobacteraceae bacterium
CACCGCATCCTCCAGCGGCGTGAAGCCGGCATTATATCCCGCGTGGCGGAGCTTGGTGACATCGCTCTGGGTGAAATACTGATAGCTGTTGCGGATCGAGACCGGCATATCGACATATTCGATCCTCGGCGCGCGGCCGAACGCCTGGAACATCGACACGATCATGTCCTTGAAACTGCGGGCGTGGCCGGAGCCGACATTGAACAGGCCCGAGACCGACGGCGTCGCCAGCAGCCACGTGATCACCGCGATCACGTCGTCCACATAGATGAAGTCGCGGCGCTGGTCGCCATCCTCGATGCCGTCGCGATGGGACTTGAACAGCTTCACGGTGCCGCCGGCCTTCGCCTCGTCGAATACCTTGGAAAGCACACTGGCCATCGCACCCTTGTGGTATTCGTTCGGCCCGAACACGTTGAAGAACTTCAGCCCCGCCCATTGCGGCGGAAGGGCCTCGCCCTTGGCGGCGCGCTCGGCCACGACGAGGTCGAAAGCGTGCTTGCTCCAGCCATAGAGATTCATCGGCCGCAGGCGGCGCAGCGCCTCCAGCGAGACATCGTCCACGAAGCCGGTCTCGCCGTCGCCATAGGTCGCCGCCGAGGACGCATAGATGAACGGCACGCGCGCCTGCGCGCACCAGTCCAGCAGGCGGAGCGAGCAGCGGAAATTATTCTCGAACACCTCGTCGCCGTCGGTGGCCGTGGTCGCGGAGATCGCGCCGAGGTGAATGACGGCGTCCAGCCTGCGGCCCGCGAGCCAGGCCGGCAGTTCGGCCGGCGGGACGATATCCGCGATCTGGCGCTTGGCGAGGTTGCGCCATTTGCCCTCGGAGCCGAGCCAGTCGCTGACGACGACATCGCTGCGGCCCGCCGCGTTCAGCGCCGCGACCATGTTGGAGCCGATGAAGCCGGCGCCGCCGGTAACCAGCATCATGCAGTCGCTCGTCCTTCGCTCGCGGAATGGATGGTTCCGGGCCGAACCCGGTCGCGCTTTCCTTTGCCTCAGCCGGCGTTCCGAGGCAACTTTCCCGCCCGCCCGTTCCACGACGCTGGACTTGAGGCCCTACACCGGCTAACCGCCATGGGCCGGCGCGAATACGCCGACGGCGCGCGAGAATATGCAAACCACGCCAGACACTTACAGCATCGGCCCGGACGGCGGCGCAGAAGCAGGCCGGCCGATCCTGCTCGTGCCCTATATGTGGATCGGCGATTTCGTCCGCTGTCATACGGTGGTGCGGCTGCTGAATGCGCGGTTTCCCGGCCGTCCCGTCGATATCCTGACCTCGACCAACACCGCGCCGCTGGTGGACTATATGCCCGGCGCGCGGAAGGGCATCGTGTGGGACCTGCCGCGCAGGCGGCTCGCCCTCGGCCTCCAGCGCGGGCTGGCGGCGCGGCTGCGCGCGGAGGGCTACGGCCAGTCCCTCGTCATGCCGCGCACCTGGAAAGCCGCGCTCGCGCCCTTCCTGGCCGGCATTCCGGTGCGGACGGGTTTCGCCGGCGAGGCCCGGTTCGGCCTGCTGAACGACATCCGCTGGGGCGAGAAGGCCCTGCCCCGCATGGTGGACCGCTGCGCCGCCCTCGCGCTGCCCAGGGGCGCGCCGCTGCCGGAATTGCCATTGCCGCAACTCCGGGTCCCGGCTGGTGAAATCACCGCATGGCGGGGCCGTAACGGCGTGAGCGCCGGTGTTCCGGCCGGCGGCCGGCGGGTCGCGGCGCTGGCTCCCGGCGCGGTCGGCCCGTCCAAGCGCTGGAGCTATTACGCGGAACTGGCGGTCCGCCTCGCCGGGGAAGGCTTCGAGGTGTGGGTGGTCGGCGGGCCGGGCGAGCGGGACATCGCCGCGCAGATGGCGGCCCGCCATCCCGCCATCCGCGACCTCACCGGCACGGACCTGCGCAACGCCATCGTCGCCCTCGCCGCCGCCGACGTGGTCATCTCGAACGATTCCGGCCTGCTGCATGTCGCCGCCGCCATCGGCACGCCCTCCATCGGCATCTTCGGCCCGACCAGCCCATGGCACTGGGCGCCGCTGAACCCGATCTCGGCCGTCATCCAGGCGGCGACCGATCTGCCCTGCCGGCCCTGTCACGAGCCGGTCTGCCGCCTTCTCCACCACGGCTGCATGCGGGATATCCCGGTGGAGGCGGTCGCCGCCGCCACCCATGCGGCGCTCAATGCGGAGGCGGCGGCAGCGCCGCGATGACCTCCGCCGCCGGCGGCACCACGCCCCGGCTGCCGACGATGGCGATCGGCCCGGCGCCGACCGGCCCCGTCAGCCCCGGTTCCGACGCGGTGAAGATCGCGACCAGCGGCACGCCATAGGCGGCTGCCAGATGCAGCAGGCCGGTATCGACCCCGACGACCAGCGCGGCGGTGGCGATCAGCCGCGCGACAGCATCCACCGGCATCGCCTCGGGCACGCTCGCGCCCGGCAGCCCGGCGGCCAGGCGCTGGCTGCGCTCCCGCTCGCGGGCATTGCCCCAGGGCAGCAGCAGCCGATAGCCCCGCGCCCGCAACTCCCGCCCCAGCGCCAGCCAGTGCGCCTCGGGCCATTCCTTATCCGCCCGCGAGGTCGCATGAAACAGGATCGCCAGCGGCTCCACGCCCTCCGGTGCGGCGCGCGCAAGGCCATAATCGAGGCGCTCCTGCGGCGCATAGCCGAGCGCAAGGCCGGTCAGGATACGGTTGCGGGTCACCGCATGAAGGTTGCGGCCGACGGCGTGACGGCAGTCGTAGAACCACGCCGCGGCCGGCTCGCGGATGCTGGCGGAATCGTAGCCGTGGCGCTCCCCCCGCGCCGCACGGGCCATCATTCCGGTGCGGACCAGCCCCTGGGTGTCCAGCACGATATCGTAGCGCCGCCCCCGCAGCCGGCCCATGAACAGGCGTATCTCCCGCATGGAATTGTTCCAGGCCGAGGGAACCGCGAGGGTCTTGCGCCAGCGCCGGAACGACACCGGCAGCACCTCGTCCACCCCCGGATGCAGCCGCGCCAGCGGCGCAAAGGCGTCCTCGACCACCCAGGTGAGATGCAGGTCCGGCCGCGCCCGCCGCGCATCGGTCACCGCTGGCATCTGATGCACGACATCGCCCAGGGACGAGGTCTTGATCAGGAGAATATCGGCCATTCCGCCCGACATCGAACGTTCGCCCCGCCGGCTCGCTGTCTGCGCCGAAGCCCGGTTGACCCTTGAAAGTCCGGAGCAGGAAAGGCAAGGACATCCGGCATCATGGCTCCTTCCGCTTCGGCGGGCGACAAGGAACCGGTGCAGAAACGGATACGATGCTCCCCTCGCCCACGCAACCGCCGGCCAACGACGACACCGCCCGGGTCCTGATCCGGCGTCTGGTGATGGAATATGCGCGCGAACACTGGCGGCGCTACGTCTTCGCCTTCGTGCTGATGGCGCTGGCCGCCGCCTGCACCGCCGGCTCCGCCTATCTGATCGGCGACGTCGTCAACGAGGCTTACGTCAACAAGAACCTCACCGGCATCTTCGTCCTCGGCTTCATCACGGTCGCGCTGTTCACGGCCAAGGGCCTTGCAACCTACGGGCAGGCGGTGACGCTCTCGCGGATCGGCAACAGCATCGTCGCGGAAAATCAGCGCCGCATCTTCCGCAAGCTGGTCGACCAGAATCTCGGCTTCTTCGCGGACCGGCACAGTTCCGAATTCATCGCGCGCCTCACCGCCGGCAGCACCGCGGCGACGCAGGTACTCAACCTGCTGATCACCGCCATCGGCCGCGACGGCCTCTCGCTGGTCGGCCTCGTCATCGTCATGGTGGTGCAGGACCCGTGGATGTCGCTGGTCGGCCTCGTCGTCGCGCCGCCGGCGCTGATCGTGCTGCGCAAGCTGGTGCGGCGCGTGCGCGGCATCGCGCTCGGCCAGTTCACGGGGGGCGCGCATATCCTCGAAACCATGCAGGAGACCCTGCAAGGCATCCGCATCGTCAAGGCGTTCGGCCTCGAAGACACGATGCGCGCGCGGTTCGACTCCAACATCGCCTATGTGGAGACGCAGGCGAACAAGATGGCCCGCGTCGCCAACCGCGCCAGCCCGCTGATGGAATCCCTCGGCGGCATCGCCATCGCCCTTGCCTTCGTCTATGGCGGCTATCGCGTCATCGCCACCGACGCCTCGCCCGGCCAGTTCTTCTCCTTCATCACCGCCTTCCTGCTGGCCTACGAGCCGGCCAAGCGGCTCGCACGCCTCAATATCGACCTCAACAGCGGCCTCGTCGGCGTGCGCATCCTGTTCGACATCGTCGACATGCCGGCGACCGAGACCTCCGATGCCGGCGCGAAGCCGCTGGCCATGAGCGCCGGCCGGCTCGAAGCGCGGAACGTCACCTTCGGCTACCGCAAGGACGAGCCGGTGCTCCATGGCGTCAGCTTCGTCGCGGAACCGGGGAAGACGACGGCGCTGGTCGGCCCGTCCGGCGGCGGCAAGTCCACGGTGCTCAATCTCATCCTGCGGCTGCATGAGCCTTCGCAAGGCGCGATCCTGATCGACGATCAGGATATCTCCGCCGTCACCCGCGCCTCGCTGCGCCAGCAGATCGCCTATGTCGGGCAGGACGTGTTCCTGTTCCGCGGCACCATCCGCGACAACATCGCCTTCGGCCGGATCGGCGCGAGCGAGGACGAGATCGTCGCCGCGGCACGCGCCGCCTATGCCCATGACTTCATCACGAACTTTCCGCTCGGCTACGACACGCCCGTCGGCGAGCATGGCGCACAGCTCTCCGGCGGCCAGCGCCAGCGCATCGCGGTCGCCCGCGCGCTCGTCCGCGATGCGAAAATCATTCTTCTGGACGAGCCGACCGCCGCGCTCGACGCCGAATCCGAACGCGAGGTGCAGCGCGCCTTCGACCGGCTCTGCGAGAACCGCACCACCATCGTCATCGCGCACCGGCTGCACACCGTCGCCCATGCCGACACGATCCATGTGATCGAGAATGGCGCAATCGTGGAATCCGGCCGCCATGCGGACCTGCTGGCCGCGAACCGGCGCTATGCGTCGTTCTATCGCCTGCAATTGCAGCACCAGCAGCCGGCCGACGCCGCGGCGGGCTAGAGCATGATCCAACCTCGTTGAATCAGACCCGCTGGTACTCTTTTAGTTTGCGCACGATCTTTTCCGGGAAGCGATGCCCACCCTCCGGATCAAGCCCGAGGGCAGGCATTTTCGGGATCATGCTTTTTGTTTGAGCATGATCTTGTCCGAAAACCGGTTCCCACTTTTCGGGATCCTGCTTTAGAGTCCGAGATAAGCCTGCCGCACGCGGTCGTCCGCCAGCAGCGCCTCGCCGGAGCCGGACAGCGTGATGCGTCCGTTTTCGAGCACATAGGCGTGGCTCGCGAGCTTCAGGGACACCGCCACATTCTGCTCCACCAGCACGCAGGTCAGCCCGTCGCGATTGAGATCGACGATGGTTCGCAACACATCCTGCACGATGGCCGGGGCGAGGCCGAGCGAAGGCTCGTCGAACATCACGAGACGTGGCTCGCCCATCAGGCAGCGGCCGATGGCCAGCATCTGCTGCTCGCCGCCCGAGAGCGTGCCGGCCGCCTGCCCGGCGCGTTCCTTCAGGCGGGGAAACATCGTGAAGACCCGGTCGAGATTGCGCCGGCGGTGGGCGGACGCGCGCGGCAGCATCGCGCCCATGTCCAGATTCTCGCTCACCGTCAGCGTCGGGAACACCTGGCGGCCTTCCGCCACCTGCCCGACGCCGAGATCGCAGACCCTGTGACTCGGCCAGCCCGTGATGTCCCGCCCCTCGAACACGATTCGGCCCGCGCGCGGGCGGTGCATGCCGCCGATGGTGCGAATGAGCGATGTCTTGCCCGCGCCGTTGGCACCGACGATGGCGACGATGGTACCCGCTTCCACCGTCAGCGCGACATCGTCCAGCGCCTGGGCGTCACCATGATAGACTTCGAGGGCTTCGACCGTGAGCATCAGGCCACCGCCTCCGCCCCGAGATAGGATTCGATCACCGCCGGATCGCGCACGACCTCGGACGGCGGGCCCTCCGCGATCTTCGCGCCGTGATGCAGCACCGCAACGCGGGAAGCGAGCGCCATCACCGCGCGCATCACATGCTCGATCAGCAGGATGGTGAGGCCGCTCTCGCGGTTCAGCTCGGTCAGGATCGCCACCATGCGGTCGGTCTCGGACGGGCGCAGCCCCGCCATCACCTCGTCCAGCAGCAGCAGCTTCGGGTCTGTCGCCAGCGCGCGGGCGACTTCCAGCCGCTTGCGGTCCGGCAGCGTCAGCGCGGCAGCAAGATGGTTGCGCCGATGCGAGAGGTCCAGCTTCTCCAGAATGTCCCGCGCATGGGCCTTGGCCGAAGCGACGTCCGGCCGGTGCAGCAGCGCGCCGACCACGACATTGTCCTCCACCGTGAGGCCGGGAAACGGCTTCACGATCTGGAAGGTGCGGCCGATGCCGCGCCGGCAGATCAGGTCCGGCGAAAGGCCGTCGCAGCGGCTGCCCGCGAAGGTCACGGAGCCGGTATCCGGCGGAAACACACCGGCGACGATGTTGAACAGCGTGGTCTTGCCGGCGCCGTTCGGGCCGATCACGGCGAAGATCTCGCCTTCGGCCACATCGAAGGACACGCCGTCCACGGCCAGCAGGCCGCGGAAACGCTTGCTCACGCCGTCGATGGAGAGCAAGGCGGTCATGACTTGCGCGCCTCCAGTCCGAACATGCGGGAGAGCCATGGCCACACGCCGGTAGGCTTGAGGCTGATGATGATCATCAGGATCAGGCCGTAGAACACCGCCTTCGCTCCCGGCGCGCTGATGCCCAGCGCATGGGTGAGCATGATCAGCCCCTCGCCCATCGGCGTGAGCAGAAAAGCACCGACCACCGGCCCGAACACGGTGCCGAGGCCGCCGACGATGGGGCCGAGGATGATCTCGATGGAGCGCGCGATGTCGAACACCTGCGCCGGGAACAGGTTGCCATAGTAGAATGCGTGGAACACGCCGCCGATGCCGGTCATGGCGGCAGAGATCACCACCGCTTTCATCTTGGCGCGGAACACGTTGATGCCCAGCGCCTGCGCCGCGACGGGGTCCTCGCGCACCGCGAGCCACTGATAGCCGAGCCGCGAGCGCAGCAGCGCGGCCGCCAGCACCACCGCACCGACGGCAAGGCCAAGCGCGATGTAATAGAACGACACCTGCCCGCCGCGCAGATTCCACCATTCCGACGAACGGTCCGCCTGAAACGGGATGAACAGCCCGCCGGCGCCGCCGCTGACGCCGATATGGTCGAAGGCGATGCGCGTGAATTCGGCGAAGGCGATGGTCAGCAGCGCGAAATAGACGCCCTCGATGCTGAAGCGGAAGCCCAGCCAGCCGATGGCGACGCCGAAAGCGGTCGCGACCAGCACCGCCGGAATGACGCCGAGCCACGGCCCGATGCCGAAGAACAGCCACAGCAGCGCGGCGACATAGCCGCCAAGCCCGACATAGAGCGCATGGCCGAGGGAGAGCTGCCCGGCAAAGCCCATCATCAGGTTCCACGCCTGCCCGACATAGGCGAAGTAGAACACCAGCGTCAGCACGGAGAGGACGTAGCGGTCCGCCACCGCCGGCGCGAACAGCAGCACGGCCAGCAGCACGACGACGAGCGCCTGCCCATGGCGAGGCATCGCCTTCCAGAGCCCGGTCATGCCCGCCGCCCCATGATGCCCTGCGGGCGCAGGACCAGAACGATGATCAGCAGCGCGAAGGAGAACATGCTCTTCATCGACGGCGAGATGAAGAAGCCCGCCAGCGCCTCGGAAATGCCGATCAGAACGCCGCCGATCAGCGCCCCAGCCATGGAGCCGAGCCCACCGATGATGACGATGGTGAAGGCCAGCAGCGTATAGGCCGGCGCGAGCGAGGGACTCGCATCCGCAATGGTCACGAGCAGCGACCCGGCCGCGCCGACACAGGCAAGCCCGAGCCCGAAGGTCAGCGCATAGAGCCGCTTGATGTTGAGGCCGACCACGGCCGCGCCGGTGAGATTGTCGGCGCAGGCGCGGATCGCCGTGCCGGTGCGGCTGTAGGCGAAAAACAGGAACAGCAGCACGGCAACCACCACGGCCGCGATCGCCGCATAGAGCCGCGCCTTGTCGATGATCAGCGCTCCCACCATGAAGCTGTCGAAGCTGTAAGGCAGGTTGGCAGGCCGCGCGTCCGGCCCGAAGATCATCAGCAGGCCGTTGACGATGATGATGGCAAGGCCGACCAGCAGGATGAACTGCTCGTGTTCGGCGCGGCCGACGAAACGCTGCACCAGCGTCACCTGCAAGCCATACCCCAGCGCGAAGAAAGCGATGGCGATCGGCACCAGAGCGATCAGCGGGTCGAGCTGATAATGCGCGAACAGCAGGAAAGCCGCATACATGCCGATGACCGCGAATTCGCCATGGGCAAAATTCACCACCCGCACGACACCGAAGATCACCGACAGGCCGAGCGCCATCAGGCCGTAGACGAGACCGGTGAGCACACCCTGAACGACGACATTGGCAACGATCGACGACATCATGCGGAACTGAATGGCTGAGAGAGAAGGCGGCGGTGAAGCCCCCTCCCCGCCCATGTCATGCGCGACTGTCATGCGCGACACGGGCGGAGCCGGACCTCACGGTCAGGAGACTTGGATGCCGGGTTACTTGCGACCCTGCCAGCCCGGCGCGGGCAGCACCGGCTTCATGGTTGCGGCTTCGGCCGGCAGCACGACCACCGGTGTGCGGTCCCGGTTCTGAATGGCCGCGGAGGGGATGCCGGTGTTCTGGCCCTTTTCGTCGAACCGGATCGCGGGACCGACCATCACATGCTCGGTGATGTTGGTCTCGCGGATCGCCTTCATCAGTTCGGGGCCGTTATCGGTGCCGGCGCGCTTGAAGGCGTCCGCCGCGACATGCAGCGCCTCGAAAGTGAAACCGACGTTGAAGCACTCGGCCTCGAACCGGTATTTCGGATTTTCCGGCTTGAACGCTGCCTGAAGGGCTTCCGTCATCTTGGCCTTGGGGTTGGCCCAGGGCAGCATCATCATCGGATAATCGGCGAGCGGCCCGAGCGCCTGATAGAACTCCTCGTCATAGAGTCCTGGCGAGCCGGGCGAGATGATGCCCATCGGCTCGAACCGCTGGCGCACCATGTCGCGAATGAGCTTGATGGCGTCGGCCGCGCGCGTCACCACCAGGACGAGGTCCGGATTGATGGAGCGCATCCGTGTGACTTCCACCGAGAGGTCCTGCGCCTTCGGGTCGTAGGCGATGGATTCCTTCAGTTCGAACGGCAGGCCGGTTTTCGGAAACAGCGCATCCATGGCGGCGCGCTGGGCAACGCCGAAGGTGTCGTTAGCGTGGAGGAACACCGCGGATTTCGGCTTGGCGCCGGTCGCCTGCAACGTGTCATTGATGAGCCGCAGGCCGTTCGAGACCAGCATGCCGCCGGTCGGGAAGTTGCGGACCAGATATTTCGCGCCCTGCTCGGTGATCTGCGGCGCGGCACCGATATTGACGACGAACGGCACCTGACGCGCCTCGCAGACCTGGGCGATGGCGAGGATCGCGCCGGATTCGAACGCGCCGACAATGCAGCGCGCACCTTCATTGATGGCGCGCTCGGCCTGGTTGCGCGCGACATCAGGGCTCGATTCGAAGTCGATATGCATGAGGTCGATGTTGTAGCCGTAGTCCGCCAGCACCTTGGGGGCCAGCAGCGCGCCGCGGTGGCAGCTCTGGCCGGCTTGAGCGAGGTAGCCGGAGCGCGGCAGCAGCACGGCGATCTTCAGCGCCTTGGCCTGGGCGCGGGTGATGCCGAACGGCGCCGAGCCGGCAATCATGCCAGCCGCAGCGGCTCCCGCAGCGAATGAGCGGCGCGTGATGTTTCCGCCGACAGAACCGGAGTTATGAGCCATTCGTTCCCCCCTTACCTGAAAAGCCTGAAAGCAACCCTTTAGCCCAAACGACAGGCTCAACCTAGCGAATTTGGTGAGCAATCATGCCGGGGCATTCCAGCTTCGGCGTGGGAGATGTTCCTGCCAGACCAGCATTTCGACCTCCGGCTATCGATCATCTCCAATTGATATAGGATTTTTATCCTTTTGTCAAGACACGAAAATGCGTCCGTGCCAGCGGCAGGATCAAGCTGTCATTTTTAAATGCCCCGGCGCGGCGAATATGGTCTGTCGAATGTGGACGCCGTCATTCCGCGGGCACGCGGTCGGCGATCCCGGGGGCATCGGATTTTTCGATGGGTGGCATTCAACCGGCGGCAGTTTCCGGCGTTCTGGCGGAACGCCACATTCTTGTCGTGGAGGACCAGGCGTTGCTGGCGGATCTTGCCCAGGACATCCTCCTGGACGCCGGCGCTGGCAGCGTGATGGTGGCGCTGAATATTGCTCAAGCGCTGAAGCATCTCGAAGGCCCGCAACTGCCGGACATTGCGATGATCGATCTCAATCTGAATGACGAAGGCGGCGGCAATCCGGTCTTCGGAAGCCAGCTCGCGGAAGATCTGATACGCCGCGGCATCCCCTTCATCTTCGCGACCGGCTACGGCCTCTCCGCCGCCATGCCCGAATCGCTCCGCGGGATTCCCGTGCTGCCGAAGCCCTATACGTCCGACATGCTGGTGGACCTGCTGCGCCAGACGCTCGCTGCGCACGCACGCGCATAGTTTCCCCTCCCACGGTCATCCCGCCTTCTCTCTTCGCTGGCGTTGCCCACTCGCCCCTCCTATAACGTGCCGGCAGCGCGGTCTGGAATCGCGAGCCGGCATGAGCGGGTGAAGGACCATGAAGCCGACCGTCGCCATCATTGCACAGGGCGCCATGGGTGCGGGGGTCGCGCGGCGGCTGCACGACAACGGCCTGCGCGTCCTCACCTCGCTGGCCGGCCGCAGCGGCGCGAGCGCGGCGCGGGCCGCCGCAGCCGGCATGGAGGACGCCCCGGACAGCGCCATCGCCGGGAGCGACATGATCCTCTCCATCGTGCCGCCGTCCGATGCGGTCGCGCTGGCGGAGCGGCTCGCTCCGGCGCTGCGCGCCGCCCCCCGCAAACCGCTGTATGTGGACTGCAACGCCATCAGCCCGCGCACCGTCCCGCAGGTCGCCGCGCCCGTCGCCGCGGCGGGCTGCGCCTTCGTCGATGCCGGCATCATCGGTCAGCCGCCAGCGGATGGCTATGCCGGGCCGGTAATCTATGCCTCCGGCCCCGAAGCCGGCCGCCTCGCCGTGCTGCGCGAGCGTGGCCTCGACATCCGCGTGCTGGAAGGGCCGCTGCATGCAGCCTCCGCCCTCAAGATGTCCTATGCCGGCATCACCAAGGGCATGACGGCCATCGCCACCGCGATGATCCTGGCGGCGGACGAGGCCGGCGCGGCCGACGCCTTGCGGGCGGAACTGCAATCCTCCTTCGGGCCATACCCCTGGGCGAACCGGCAGGTGAACGGCATGTTCGGCCGGGCCTACCGCTGGGTCGGCGAGATGGAGGAGATCGCCGATTTCACCGGCGACAACCCCGCCACGCGGGACATCTATCTCGCCATCTCCCACCTCTATCAGCAGATGGCCGAAGACGTGGCCGGCACCGGCGAGGCCGCCGCCCGGCTCCGCGCGTTTTTCGGGACATCGAAGTAACAAACCCGCTCCCCGCCCGGAAACGCATCGTATGATAGCTGCCCTCGGATATGTCCGGCACCGCGCTCCCGGCGTGGCCCTGTGCGCCATCATCGCGCTGGCGGCCTATGGCCTCGAAGCCGTCGAAGCCCGCCTCGCGGGCTATCCCTATATCGCCGCGCTAGTCATCGCCATCCTGCTCGGCATCGCCATCCGCGCCATCCGGACGCCGTCCGAGAGCTATCGGCCCGGCATCACCTTCAGCGGCAAGTTCCTGCTCGAACTCGCAATCGTCCTGCTCGGCGCATCGCTGAGCCCCCACGGGCTGGCCGGTCTGGGCGGTGCCCTCATCGCCACCATCGCCGGCGTCGTCGCCGTCGCGCTGACGGTGAGCTTCGCGATCGGCCGCGCCTGCGGATTGTCATGGCGCATGGCGCTGCTGGTCGCCTGTGGCAATTCGATCTGCGGCAACTCCGCCATCGCCGCCGTCGCGCCGGTGATCGGCGCGGACAGCCGCGACATCACGGTGTCCATTGCCTTCACCGCCATTCTCGGCGTCGTTCTCGTGCTGACGCTGCCGCTGCTGGTGCCGCTGCTCGGCCTGTCCTTCACGCAATACGGCGTGGTCGCGGGCCTCACCGTCTATGCCGTGCCGCAGGTGCTCGCCGCGACGATACCCATTTCGACCGCCAGCGTGCAGATCGGCACGCTGGTCAAGCTGGTGCGCGTGCTGATGATGGGGCCGATGGTGCTGCTGATCTCGCTCGGAATGAACATCGCCGGCCGCCGCGGGGCAGCGGGCGAATCCGGCGGCGCTCCGCAACCCGCGCCGCGCAGGACCTTCTGGCACTTCGTGCCGTGGTTCATCGTCGGCTTTGTCGTGCTTGCCGGGCTGCGCGCCATCGGCGTGATCCCGGCCGGCGCGATCTCGGGGCTTTCCACGGCCGCCAATATTCTGGCGGTGGTGGCCATGGCGGCCCTCGGCCTCGATGTCGATCTCGGCGCGGTGCGTCGCGCCAGCGGTCCGGTCACGCTGACTGTGACGCTGTCTCTCATCGCGCTGCTCGCGCTCAGCCTCGGCACTGTTTTCCTGCTCGGCATTCTGTAGGTTTTGTCGCAGCCACGCGAGATGCTAGCTTCGCGCCCGACCCGACACCACGATCCGGAGGAAACATCGTGACAGCGCCGGCCATCTCACCCGCACAGCAGAACGAGATCGACGAGATCCGTAACCGCATCGCCGCCCTTGGCGTCAATTTCGACAATGACACCCTCGCCGCCACCCAGGCGATCTATCGCCCGCTGGTCGCGCATCAGCCGAAGGACGGCGTCACGCTCACCAGCGATATCGCCTACGGCGACCACGAGCGCCAGAAGCTCGATGTCTATCGCGGAACGCAGGCCAGCGCCCCGGTGCTGATCTACGTGCCCGGCGGCGGCTTCGTCGGCGGCGACAAGAGCGCGGCCGGCGAGTTCTACGCCAATGTGGGAACATACTTCGCCCGCCACGGCTATCTGACCGTGATCCCGAACTACCGCCTCGCGCCGGGCGCGCCTTGGCCGGCGGGCGCGGAGGATGTCGGCGCTACGGTCGCCTGGGCGAAGGCCAATGCCGCCAGCCATGGCGGCGATCCGGGCAAGATTTTCATCTGGGGCCAGTCCGCCGGGGCGACCCATGTCTCGACCTATCTGTTCGACGACCAGTTCCACCCGGCCGGCGGCCCCGGCATCACCGCTGCGGTCCTGATGAGCGGCCCCTACAAATTCGAGGGCGCGCTGCGGGGCAATCTCGTGGCCTATTTCGGCTCCGACCCGGCGCTTTATCCCGCCCGCTCGCCGCTGACCCATGCCGGCAAGAGCCGCGTGCCGCTGCTGCTGAGCGTCGCGCAATACGATCCCGACTATCTTGCAGCGCCGACATTCGAACTGGCCGCTGCCGTCACGATGCGGGACGGCCATGCCCCGGCTTTCGCTTTCATGGAGGGACACAACCACGTCTCCACCGTGCAGAGCATCGGCAGCGTGCAGGACGATGTCGGCGCGAAGGTCCGCGCCTTCCTCGCCGGCTTCTGATATCATCTCCCGGATGCAGGGATTTCCCTGCCACCATTCGAAATAAAAAAGGCGTCCGCGAAGGACGCCTTTTTGTTTTTTCAGAAAGAGGAGCGGCCTATTCGGCAGCCACGGCGACCGGGCGACGCACCTTGCCGATGGCCGCCGCGGCATTGCCGCGCCGCAGCGCCTCGCGATCCGCCGGGCTGATGCGGGCATCGTCGATGGCCTTCTGGGTCCAGCTCATGCCGAAGGCAGTGCCGTCCGACCCGAACACGATCTTGTCCGCGCCATAGACCTCCACCGCCAGTTCAATGGCGCGGGGCCCGAGCGAGTTGCAATCCACCAGCACCGGCGCCTGCCGGAAGCGCGTGGACGGCAGTTCCGTGCCGGGCGGCAGGTCGATCAGGCAGCGGTGATCCATCCGGTCCACCTCGAAGGGAATGTTGCCGCCGAGATTGTGGCTCAGGATGGTGACGTTCGGGAAGTCCTTGAGGAAATCCGTCAGGCAGAAGGTGAT
This sequence comes from Xanthobacteraceae bacterium, assembly GCA_035556495.1. Taxonomy (GTDB): domain Bacteria; phylum Pseudomonadota; class Alphaproteobacteria; order Rhizobiales; family Xanthobacteraceae; genus CANKHJ01. The sequence continues at coordinate 14,214 of DATMEW010000042.1, forward strand.
CATGTTCTGCGAAAGCTTGGCCTGCATGTCGAGCGTGCCCATGCGCGGATGGCCGTTGTCCGACGCATCGATCTTGTAGGCATCGAGATCGTGGGCGCTCTTGCCGTAATGCACCAGCACCATGCCGCTGGTGCGGTCGATGGCTTCCAGCAGCGGGCGATAGCGCTCCGCCCGCTTCAGCGAGAGGAACCCGTCGCCCGGCAGCAGCGCGCCGACCATGCCCGGCAGGGTCATGGCGCGCTCGTATTCGGCCACGGCAGCATCGATATCCGCGACCGGCAGCGTCGCCAGCGCGGAGAAGCGGTCCGGATAGCGGGCGCAGATGGCCGCAAGGCCGTCATTGTTGGCGCGGCAGATCGGCGCGGCTTCCTCGGCGGTCAGGCCCTCGACGCCGAACACCGTGGTCAGCGAGATGACGCCGCGCTCGACGCCGGCCTTGTCCATCTCCGCGATCCGAGCCTCGACATCCTCAAGCTGCAACGGCCGCGCCGCGAAGGTCGACTCCAGATAATCGACGCCGTTTTCCGTAAAGACGCGCGGCTTGCTCGCCCGCGCCCGGAACGGCGCGATCAGTTCGGCCGGAAACCAATGGGAATGCATGTCGATCGCCATCGCTTCTCAGCTCGCGCTGCCTCCTGATTTGGAATTATCCGGATCAAATAACATGAGGGCAGGTGAAGCGCCATGCCCCGCCTGCCCTCGGAATGCGGCATATTCCGGTCCCATCGCGGAACCGGCGACGCGGTCAGGGAATGACCTTGTTGCGCAGGATGCCGATGCCTTCCACTTCGGCCTCGACGACATCGCCGACCTTGAGCCAGCCCGGCGTCTTCATGCCGGCGGCGACGCCGGCCGGCGTCCCGGTGGCGATGATGTCGCCCGGCTCCAGCGTCAGCGCCCAGGACAATCCCTCGATGATGTGCGGGACGTCGAACAGCAGATCGGACGTGTTGGAATCCTGCCGCACCTCGCCATTCACCTTCAACGTCAGCCGGTGGCCGCTCGGATCGCCGAATTCGTCGGCGGTGACGATGCAGGGCCCGATGGGGCAGAAGGTGTCGAAGCTTTTGCCCTTGAAGAACTGGTGATGCTTGATCTGCGCGTCACGGGCGGTGATGTCGTTCACCACCGTATAGCCGAACACATGGTCCAGCGCGTCGCCGGCCGCGATGTTGCGGCCCTTCTTGCCGATGACGGCGGCCAGCTCGACCTCGTAGTCCAGCTTCTCGGTATATTTCTCGTGGCGCTCGATGCCGTCCTCCGGGCCGATGATGGTGGTCGGCGGCTTGGAGAAGAACTCCGGCACCTTCGGATAGTCCGGCTCGCGGCCGAGGGAATTGGCCATCTCGGCGATGTGCAGCTTGTAGTTCCGGCCGACGCAGAAGACGTTCTTCTTGAAGTTGCCCAGCGGCGCGGCGAGCGGCGTGTCGCGCGGCAGCCACAGGTCCTCCTGCGAGGCTTCGGCGGCTTCGAGGGTGTCGCGGGCGATCTGGACCGCGCCGGAGCCGGCCTCGATCAGGTCTCGCATGGTTTCCGGCAGCCACTGCGCCAGCAGCTTTCGGCCGGCGCGCTGGAGATCGAGAATGCCCCGGCTGCCGATGGCGCCGAGCTTGAGTTCCTTGCCGGATTTGAATGTGACGAGTTTCACGTCGCGGGCCCTCTCCCTGAAATGTCGCGATCTGCCCTGCCGCTTCCGATACGGGAACGGGGCGGCGCAAAGTCGTCCGCCGCCTCGCGCCTGTCAATGGGGCGATGATCGCCACCCGTCCCGCTGACAGGTGCGGTCCGCCGGCGCAGTTCTCCGCAGCGTCAGCGCGAGGCGTTTCGTCGCGGCCCCGAGTCCGACAGGCGCAGATTCCTATTGGTGTTATGGCCGCCGGCCTCGCGGATGGAGCACGCCCGCGCGCTGTGAAGTACACGGAAGCGGCGCGGATCGTCGCCTATGTCCGGCATGCGCCGCCTGCCGATGAACGACGACGTCCGGAATTCGCCTCCGCGCCTTGGAACCGTCGGCGCGCAGGAGCGTCTGATATCCTGTCGGGAAAACACCCGGCTTCACCGACGCGACGAGGCCCACGATGCCCGCTGTGACGCTCGACCACCTCAACACGCTGGACCGTCAGGCTTTCGTCGCCGCCCTTGGCGATATCTACGAGCATTCGCCCTGGGTGGCGGACGCGGTGGCCAGCGCCCGGCCCTACAAGACGCTCGCCGCCCTCCACCAGGCCATGACTGCGGCCGTGAGCGGCGCGGGGGAGGACCGCCAGACCGAACTCATCCAGGCCCACCCGGACCTTGCAGACAAAGCGGCAACGGCCGTCGATCCCATCGAGGATTCCATCCCCGGACAGATCTGCGCCGGCCTCGACAAACTCATGCCCGATGAATATGAGCGCTTTCAAACCCTGAACGAAGCCTACAAGGCCAAGTTCGGCTTTCCCTTCATCGTCTGCGTGCCGCGCCACACCAAGGATTCCATTCTTCATCAGTTCGAGATCCGGCTACAGAACGGCTCCGAGACAGAATGCGGCACGGCGCTCGAAGAGATTTTCCGTATCGCGGCATTGCGGCTGGACCAGCACGTCAGCGGGCCTGACCGGCTGAAGGTTCACGGCCGCCTGTCCACCCATGTTCTCGACAACCATGCCGGCCGCCCCGGCGAAGGCATCGGCATGCAGCTCTTCGAGCTGTCGCAAGCCGGCGAGCGGCGGCTGGTGACGCGCGCCATCACCAACACGGACGGCCGGACCGACTCGCCGCTGATCGGCGGACGGCCGCTGCCAACCGGCCGATACGAGCTGGTTTTCGCAATCGGCGAATATTTCGCGGAAAACGACGTGCCCGGCGGCGAACCCCGCTTCCTGGACACCGTGCCAATCCGCTTCGCAATTTCAGAGCCGGAGGGGCACTATCATGTGCCGCTGCTCTGCACGCCGTGGAGCTACAGCACCTATCGCGGCAGTTGAAAGCTCAACGTTTCGCACAAGCCGGCTGAGCCGCCCATAGTAAAATCCCGGGTAACGTTCAGAAGAACTGTCTGACGAAGTGGCGCAGCGAGAACAGCCGGCCGCCCCGCTCCTTCAGCAGCGCGATGTCGCCCCGGTCGGGATAGGGGTCGTAAGCACCCTCCTTGGGCTGGGACACCGGAAACAACGTTCCGGCCTCCATCGCGCCGACGGCATCCGCAGCCAGCGCCGCGCCCGCCCGCGCCAGCCGGCAATGGATTGCCTGCACCGGCTCAGTGGGATCGAACGGCACGATCTTCTGCAAGAGAACAGGGCCGGCATCGAGCGCGTCGCTGTCGATGCCATGCACCGTCACGCCGATCACCTCGTGCGCGCGGATCATGGCCCACAGCACCGGAAACGGCCCGCGCAGGTCCGGCAGGAGCCCCGGATGAACATTGATCGTTCCGCAGCGCGGAATGTCGCGCAGCGGCGCGCGGATCACATGATCGAAATGAAAACTCACGAACAGGTCGGGTTCGAGCCGGCGCAGCCGCTCGCACACATCGGCGGCATTGGGCTCGCGCGTCGCGATCACCGGAATGCGGTGACGGCGCGCCAGCCGGCGGAGCCCCACCACAGAATCCGCCCGGCCGCGCAGGCGGTTCACCAGATGCGCGACCTCGGCCATGGGATGATACCAGACCATCTCAAGGCTGAGATAATTGAGAAAGGACCAGCCGCCCCGCCGCGCATTCTGCACTGCCTGATGGACGAACGAGCCGTATTTGCCGCCATAGCGGCGCGACGCGACGATGGCGACCACCCGGCCCTCAAGCGCGGCCACAAGTTCATGCAGCGCCACGCCGGACGGCAGGCTGTCCAGGGTGAACAGGACGATGCGCTCCGCCCGGCACGGCTTGTCGGCAACGCCCGGCTCCGGGCCGGTACTGTCATTCATGATGCGGAACCGGATGCGATGCTGCGAAGAACATGCTGCGGCAACACGATCAGCAGGACAACCGGACGGAACCGCGCCGCACGTTAACGCCCCTCGACCTTGTCGATCAACGAGGACGCGCCCGACAGGTTCGTCACCTCCTCGGCCGTGGCCTGCACGGCGACACGGATATCCTCTTCCGTGTGTTCGCTGGTCAGGAAAAAGCGCAGCCGCGCCGCATTCGGCGCCACGGCAGGATGGATGATCGGCAACACATTGAAGCCGCGCGCGAACAGTCGCTCGGACAGCATCACGGCGGCAATGGAGTTGCCGACCAGCACCGGCACCACCGCCGCGCCCGTGGCCTGCGCGATATCCAGCCCGGCTTCCCCGGCCAGCCGCTTGAACAGAAGTGCATTGTCCTGAAGCCGGCGCACCCGTTCCGGCTCGCGCTTCATGATCTCGATGGCCTTGGCGCAGCCCTCGGCCCACGCCGGCGGCAGGCCGACACTGTAAACGAAAGCGCCGACCGTGAGCTTGAGATAATCGGTCAGTTCGCCCGATCCGGCGATATAACCGCCGCATCCGGCGAGAGTCTTGGACAGCGTTCCCATCCAGATATCGACATCATGGGCATTCGCGCCGAAATGTTCATGAATGCCGCGGCCGCGCGCGCCCAGCACGCCCAGCGCATGGGCCTCGTCCACCATCAGCCACGCGCCGTGACGCTTCTTGATCTCGATGAGCGCCGGCAGGTCCGGCACGTCGCCGTCCATGCTGTAAAGCCCCTCGACCGCGATGAGCACACGTTCATAGCGATGCCGCATCGACGCCAGAAGCTGGTCGAGCGCGGCCATGTCGTTATGCGGGAAGCTGCGGCGGGTGGCGCCGGAGAGGACGCCGCCGATCATCGCGCTGTTATGGATCGCGGCATCGTAAACGAAGAGGTCCTTCGGCCCGAGCAGATGGCCGATCACGCCCAGATTAGTCATGTAGCCGCTGACGAAAACGGCGCAATCCTCGGCGTCGTAAAGGTCGGCCAGCGCACTCTCCAGCCGGCGATGCGCCGGCCTTTCGCCCGCAACCAGACGACTCGCCGAACTTGAAAGTCCATAGTGATCGATCGCGGCCCTGGCCGCCGCCATCACTTCGGGATGCCCGTTCAGGCCGAGATAGTCATAGGAGGCGAAGTTGACGAGTTCCCGACCGTCGATCCAGGTGCGCGCGCCGGCACGCCGGTCGTGGGTGCGGAAGAAGGGATTGCCGATTCCGGCGACTTCCGCGGCGCCACGCTGGAGCTTCAGTTCCGAATATCCGGGAAGCGTGGTGAAGTCGGTGAAACGGGAGAACTGGCTCGCGGAATCGGCCGTATTCACGCGTGGTTCCGTTCGCCGGCCGGCCGCAACACGCGCCAGCAAATTTCGGCGCGCCTGGTCTGGGAGGCCAATTTTCAATTGAGCAGCCTTTTTACGGATCGGGTCTGGCTGCCGACCAGTTCACGGACGGCCTCGGCCTGCTCCAGATCCATGTCTTTCAGTTCATCGCCGAGATGGCTTTCCGCCAGCGCATAGGCCGCCGGCGCGGCCGACCGGGCCGATGTCGTGCTGACCTGCGCGATGATCTGATCCGCGACGACGGACACGGTGAGGTTGCCGGTCGACGAGGACAGCGGAATGTCGAGACCGAACCGGTCCTGAAGCGCCATCGCGAGTTCGAGACCCATCAGCGAATCGAGGCCAATCTCACCCAGCGGCCGCGACAGGTTGATATCGTCGGACGGCAGATGAAGAACCCGGCTGATCTCCTCGACGATCACCTCCACGACCTTGCGCCGCGCGGCCTCCGCATCACCTTCGGCAACGAGCGCCCGCAGGTCGATCCGGCTGCGGCTGGCGCCCTCGCCCAGTCCGTCATGGGAGACGAGCGCGGCATAGGCCGGCGAGCGCAGCAGCGGCAGCCGCTCGGCGGCGGTTGCCCAGTCCTGCACCGCGATGGTTATCACGGCGCTGGCGGGGTCGTGCGGCGGCCGCGCCAGCGCCTCCGCCATAAGATCGAGCGCATCCCGCGCCGCCATGCCGGTGAAGCCGCCCTGTTTCAGGCTCGCAGCCAGCCGCTGGTTACGCGCGACAACGCCGACATCGGAGATCGGCCCCCAGCCGATGGCAAGGCCGGCAAGCCCGGCCGCGCGCCGGCGGCGGGCGACGCCTTCGAGATAGCCGTTGGCGGCCACGTAATTGGCCTGGCCCGGATTGCCGACCAGCGTGGTCACCGACGAGAACAGCACGAAATAGTCGAGCGCCATGCCGCGTGTCGCGGCATCGAGATGATCCGCGCCGCTGACCTTGGGCCTGAGCACGCGGTCGATCCGCTCGGCGTCGAGATTGACGATCAGCGCATCGTCGAGAACCATCGCGCCGTGAATCACGCCGGCGAGCGGCGGCATCTCGCGCCGGATCGTTTTGAACAGCCGCTCGACCTCGCCGGCATCCGTCACGTCACAGGCGATGGCCCGCACGCTCGCGCCGGCTGCGGCAAGATCGCTGACCGCAGCCTGCGTTTCCACTGATCCGGCACCGCGACGGCCGACCAGCACGAGATGTCGCGCGCCCTTCTCCACCAGCCACTTCGCCGTTTCGAGACCGAACCCGCCGAGGCCCCCGGTGATGAGATGAGTGCTTTCCGCATCGACACAAAACGCGTTGGGACGTTCCGCAACGCTGGCCGGCGCCGGCGGCCGGATCACAACCTTGCCGATGTGCCCCGAATGCTGCATCAGGCGGAATGCCTCGCCGACCTCGTCCGCATCGAAGGCGCTGTAAGGCAGTGGCGAAAGCGCGCCTTCCTCGAACAGGCGCATGACGTCCGCATAAAGCTTCTGCCCAACGCGCTTCTGCCGGCCCATGAGCTGATCGACATCGACGCCGAAATAGGACAGGTTCCGGCGGAACGGCCGCAGCCCAACCTGAGTATTGGCGACATAGTCGCGCTTGCCGAGTTCGATGAAACGGCCGAACGGGCGCAGGCAGCCGATGCCCTTCTCCATCGCCTCGCCGGCAAGGCTGTTGAGGACGATATCGACGCCCTCGCCGGTGATCTGGCGGACCTGACCGACGAATGAGGTGGACCGCGAATCCAGCACATGGGCGATGCCGAGCGCGGTCAGCAATTCGCGCTTGGCCGCGGAGCCCGCCGTCGCGATGACCTTCGCGCCACGCTGACGTGCGATCTGCGCGGCAGCAAGCCCGACGCCACCGGCGCCGCCATGCACGAGAATCCATTCGCCCCGCCGCACACGCGCCAGACTGACGAGCGCATAATAGGCCGTCATGAACGCCACCGGGATCGTCGCGGCCGCTTCGCTGGTCAGGCCATTCGGCACGCGCGCGACAGCCCGCACCGGCACATTGACATGCGATGCGAAGCCGGCGGAGGTCAGCGTCATGACATGATCGCCCGGCGCGAAATCCCGCACGCCACGGCCCACGCGGGCGACGCGGCCGGCGCATTCGAGACCCATCGTCGGCCCGGCGAAGCCATCCTCCAGCATGTCGTCCGGCAGAAGGGACATGGACCACATCAGGTCCCGGAAATTCAGGCCCGTCGCCTCGACCGCGATCTCGATCTCGTCGGCCGCCGGAGCCGGCCGGTCGGCCGCGACCCACGCGACACGCTGACCGGAGGACGCAGAACGCTCCAGCCGCACGGCCTGCGCGCGCGGCGTATCCGTTTCGCCATGCGCCTTCGCGACGCTTTCGATCCGGACCATGCGCACGGCCGTCTCGTCGATCACGAATTCCGCCTCGCGCGTATCGGATGCGATCAGATCGCGAATCTCCTCCGCCGCGCGCTGCGACGACACATGGCGAGCGAGATCGACCCGCCGGATATCGATGTTGGGATATTCGTTGGCCAGCGTGCGGGAGAACATCCATATCGCGGAGTCGGTGGCGGAAATGTCGCCAGCGAGCGCGCCCGAAAAGACCAGCCACAACGAAACCCGGCGGCCATCGAGATTTTCAGCAAAGGCGATAAGTTTCTGACACTGCTCGCGGATGCTGTCGCTCGAAGATGCGGCGTTGTCCGGCCCGCTTCCCAGCAACTGAACGACCGTCTCCGGCAAGGACTCCACGTCGTATTGTGCGTCGTCTCCCAGCAGAAGAGACACATGAATGCCACGCGCCGGCATGAGCGCGGCGAGTGTCGCGGCCAGCTCTGCCTCAGCCGTATCCGAACTGCTGATGATCAGCGCGGAGCGCGACTGATCATCCACGGCTTCAAAAGATGCCTTCGCACGGGCCACCATCAGCGTCGCCGGCTCCCGGCCGCAGACGATGCCCTTGACCAGCACGTCCTCGAAGCCCGCCGTTTCGATATCCCGCGCCCATTGCTCGGCGGGCCGCAGCGCCCCGACGGGAAAGTCATCCTTGCCCGCTGCGAACCAGTCTCCGCTCAAACCGAAAACCGTGTCGCGGAAGATGGAAGGATCGGGCTCCAGCGCCACCAGCAGGGCTTCGGGCGCAACCGCCGCACCGATGGCCGCAAGCTCCGTGGCCGTCGTCAGGCGATGCAGACCGCCGGCTGCGACCACGAGATCATAGGCGGCTGCCGGGAGCGCATCGACGCCAGCCAGCACCTTCGCCACCGAGCCGCGCGGCACGGCAAGCCTGGCGTGTTCGAAGCGGCGGCGATCGGTCTCCAGAATGTCGAGCGTGCCGTCATGCCTCTCGATCAGGCCGATGAGGTTATGGGTGATGGGGCCATGACCGAGCTGAAGCACGCGCAACGCGCGATCGGCCGGCCAGAGATTGGGGGTTCCATCGAGAATGCCCATCACCGTCGTCGCCGCGGCACGGCCGAAGAGGCCCGACAGATGGTGGAAATCCGAAATGGCGTTCGAAACGGCGAAGGCCGACTCGGCGCCGCCCGGCACGCGGAACGCCCTGGCCAGTTGGTTGAGTTCGGCTGCCAGCAGAACCTCGCTTGCGCGGTCCGGATAGTCGGCGATCAAAGCCGCGAGAACATCGCGTGAGGACGGCAAATCGGCATCCTCGACCGGATGCCACCGGCCGTTCGTCTCGCGCACGAGACCGGAGGCTTCCAGCGACAGCAGCAGATTGAACAGCCAGGGGCGCAGTTCCTGCGGCACCCGCCCCTCGGCGATGGCCTGCTCCGGATCGAGCCCCTCGCCGCGCGCCAGCGCATTGACCAGTTCATGGCCGAATGCCGTGGCCCAGCCGTCCAGCAGCAGGGAATCCTCGACCGGCTCCGGATTTTCATCGAGCCCGGTCAGGGACGCAGCATCCAGCAGGTCCTGCGCCAAGACGCGAACACCGCGGTCCCGCGCGGAGAGGCCCTCCATCAACCTGCCGCGATGGACAAGGCCGATGCCGTCAAGATCGTCAATCTGCCCGTTGCGCACCATTTGGAAACGCGCGCCGCGCAGGCTGGCGATCGGGTTGCGATCTTCATCGAACACGATGAAATCCGCGACAATGCTGCGGGGATTGGCGAGCTTCACCTCGATCATGGCGTGATGAGGCTGCCGGCCCGCTGCCGCCAGCGTCACCTCGTCGAAGCGGACGGGCACGTAACCCACGCCGCGCGCCGTTCCCATCGCCTCGATCAGCATGAACAGGCCGTGGAAGCAGCAGTCGAGCCGCACCGGGTTCAGCGTGAAATCCGACGCCCGATCGGTCTTCGTCAAGTCCACCAGCAAGCGGTTGTCGCCGGCCCAGCTCACGGTATCGAGCTGCCTGAAGCCGGGCCCGAAATTCAGGCCGGCGAGCGCGGCATCGCGATAAACCTCCGACGCCCCGCGCGACCGTCGCGTGGCCTGCGGCAGCGCGACGGAACCAATGGCGTCGCCATGGAAGAACGTGCCGCGCGCATGCAGGCTCCACGCAGCGCCCGCGAGCCGCGGACGGCTCAGGATTTCCAGCGTATCCGCGCCGGGAGAAACCCGGGTCAGGATTTCGCGCGTTTCGTCATCCTGAAATTCCAGGAACTGAATGATGTCGAACTGTGAAAGGCAGACCTTTTCGGTCTTCAGCCACTGACTCGCCGCGGTCAGCCCGATTTCCAGCAGGCCCGTGCCCGGCAGGATGACGCGCTCGCCCAGCTTGTGATCCGCGAGGAACGGCGCAACGACCGGATCGAGATGGGCCCGCCACTCAAGCCCGTCCGCGCTGGAGCGCGCTCCGCAGAGCGGATGATATCCACTGACCAGCGGGCTGCCGACAGCCTCGCCCGTCACCTCGCCCCGGAACGTCTGGTGCTGCCACGGATAGCTCGGCAGCAGCGTGTCCGGCCGCGGATCGGACCCGAAGGCGGCGCGCCTGTCGATGCTGCCCCCACGGGTAAAGACCGTGGCCACGGCCCGCTTGAGGGGGTCTCCCGGCGTTTCGCTTCGTTCGAGCACGGCGGCGGTCGCCAGCGGCGTGACCTTGTCCAGACAATCGGCCACGTGATTGATCAGCGTCGGACGTGGTCCGATCTCGACGAAGCAGCGTGCGCCGATCCGGCCCGCATATTCCAGCGCGGCGCTGAAACAGACCGGCTCGCGCACGTTGCGCCACCAGTAGGCGCCATCGACACTCTCTCCGGAAAGCAGCGCGCCAGTCACTGTCGAGATAAAGGCCCTGTCGCCGGGCGCGGGATCGAGGTCCTGAAGATCGGCCAGCAGCGGCTCCCGGACCGGGCCCATCAGCGCGCTGTGGAACGGATAATCGAGATTCAGGTCGCGGAAGACGATGCGTTCCTGCCTGCACAGCTCGGCCAGTTCCGCCATCGCCGCGGTGGGTCCCGCAATCGTCACCACGCGCGGACTGTTGTAGGCGGCAATCTCCACGCCATAAATCGATTCGCAGAGTTCACGGGCACGCTCGACCGAGGCGATCACCGCCGCCATGCGTCCGGCGCCGCGCACCAGTTCCTGATGGCGGCTGCGCAGATAGATCACCCGCACCGCCGTTTCCAGATCGAGAATGCCGGCTGCTTCAGCGGCAGCGACTTCGCCGACGCTGTGGCCGATGACGGCCATCGGCCGCACGCCGTATTGATGCAGAACCGAAGTCGCAGCGCTCTGGATCGCGAAGATCAGCGGCTGGCTCACGCTGGTGCGATTGAGGCTCGTCGCAAGCCCGTCGCTATGCATCAGCTCGCGCAGCGACCATCCGGCAAGCGGCCGGAGCAAGCCGTCCACCCGATCGAAATGGGCGCGGAAGGCCTCGTTGCTCGCATAGGCATGAACGCCCATGCCCGCCCACTGGCTGCCGTTGCCGGAATAGATGAAGGCGACCGGAAGATCGCGCCCTGACGCCGTTCCGGTCACGAGATGAGGATCGTCCCGCCCGGACGCCAGCGCCGCGAGCGCGGTTTCGACCTCGGCCTTGGTCGTGACGGAAATGGCGGCGCGATGGTTCAGATGCTCGCGATGATGCGCCGCCGCTGAAATGATCTCCTCGGTCTGGTGAGCGGACGAGGTTTCAAACAGCGTCGCATAGCTGCCTGCAAGCGCCGTCAGCGCGTCGCGGCTCTGCGCGGACAGCACCATCATCGCCGCCGGCCGCGCCTCGCGCAGCCCCGAACTGCGCATGGTGCTGTGAACCTGTCCCAGAACGACATGGGCATTGGTGCCGCCGAAGCCGAACGAATTCACGCCCGCATAGTCCTGCGCCGCGCCCGTCAGCGCAACGGGTTCGGCCGCGACCTTGAGATTGAGAGCGCCGAAATCGATGTTGGGATTCGGCTCGTTGAAATGCAGCGAACGGGGCAGCAGGCGCGCATTCAGCGCCATCGCCGCCTTCATCACGCCGGCAAGGCCCGATGCCGGCTCAAGATGGCCGACATTGGTCTTGATGGAACCGATCGGCAGCCGCTCGTTGCGGCGGCGGGCGAGCGCGCGTCCGATCGCACCGGCCTCGATGGGATCGCCGACCGGCGTTCCCGTGCCATGGGCCTCGACGAACGCCAGCCGGTTCGGATCGATGCCTGCCCGCTGATAGATCCGTTCGAGAAGCTGGGCCTGCGCTTCTCCCGACGGCAGCGCGATGCCGCTGGTGCGGCCGTCGGAATTGACGTCCGTGGCGACGACGAGCCCGCGCGGCGCGGCGCGGTGGCGGCGCGCCTGAGACAATTTCTGCAACACCAGCACGACGCCGCCTTCGGCCCGTACATAGCCGTCCGCCGCCGCCGAGAAAGCCTGGCACAGGCCGGTCCGGGACAGCATCGACGCCTGCGAGAAGCTGACGAACGGAAACGGGCTGACCAGCGCGTTGACGCCGCCGACCACCGCCGTTTCGACCCGCCCGGCGCGCAGCGCCTCCACGGCTTGATTGAGCGCAACCAGCGACGACGAGCAGGCCGTGTCGACAGTGAAGCTCGGCCCCTTGAAATCGAAGATATAGGACACACGGTTCGACAGGATCGAGAGCGTGTTCCCCGTCGCGAAATACTGATCGCCGCTCGCGAGATCGAAGACCCGCGAGGTGCCATAGTCGAGCGAGGAGCCGCCGACGAAAACTCCGACATCCTTGCCCGCCAGCGACGAAGGCGGAATGCCGGCGTCCTCCAGCGCCTCC
>DATMEW010000043.1:0-18014 GCA_035556495.1 Xanthobacteraceae bacterium
AGCTCATGTTCGCCGATCTCGCCCCGGCCATGGAGCTGGTGCGCGCCGGCAAGCTGCGGGCGCTGGGCATCACCACGGCGCAGCGCGCCGCGGCGGCCCCGGAGGTGGCACCGCTCGCCGAGGTCGGCCTGCCGGGCTTCGACGCCGCCGCCTGGCAGATGGTGCTAGCGCCCGCCGGCACGCCGGAGGATATCGTCGCCAGGCTCAACGCCGCCGCCAACGCGGCGGTCGCCGATCCGGAGATGAATCGCCAGCTCGTCGCGCTGGGCTTCAGCCCGGTCGGCAAGGGCACGTCGAAGGAGTTGAGCGCCTATGTGGCGGCGGAGGTCGGCCGCTGGGGTGAGGTCGTGAAACGCGCCGGCATCGCCGGCTCGCAATGACAGGAAACAAGCAGACGCGGCATGCAGGCCGCGTCTGCAAAGCCTTGCGCGTGCCCCACTTGGCGCCGCATCTCACGCGATACGCTGAACCCCATTCAACGGCGTCGGCTTCTTGTCCGATCATGATCCGGCCCGGAGGCGCGACGCTGCATGATCATGCCTCTCGTGGGGATGATCCCATTTGAGCCCCGCTGTCGCTGTCTGCGATCATGTTCCTGTCGGAGCATAATCCAGTCCGGCAGTCGTCTGGCATCCGTTCCGATCAAGCGTTCCGTCGTTGCATGTCCCCGCCGGGAACCGGTTCTCACCCCCGGATCAAGTCCGGGGGGCAGGCATTTTCGGGATCATGCTTTATTCGGCGGCGACGGGGCTCTGCGCTTCCGCGGCGAATTTCTGCATCATGATGCGCCGTGCGGCCACGCCGCCGCGGTCGCCGCGGAAATTGACCAGCGGGGCCTGCGTCGGGTCGCTGTCGATCATGCGCTGCTGCGCTTCGATCATGATCACGTCCTCGTCGAAGGCGGTGGTGGTCAGCTCCTTGAACTTGCGCGACATGCCTTCGTCGTCCAGCAGGAAGGACCGCGCGACGGACCAGAAGTAATGGGTCGTCGTGGCGGTTTCCGGCGTCGCGCAGTTGAGCACGATGTGAGACGGCGTGACGAGATGCTCGGTCGTGCCGGCGCGTTCCGCGCCGAGGGTGACGCGGATGAAAGCCGGCGCGATGAAGTCAGAAAGCTGCCAGCGGTCGATCCTGTCCGTGTCCGAGAAGCCGCGCGTCGCGCGATGGATCGGCGCGGGCGCCACATTGCGCATCACCCGCGAGGTGCGCACGACGTCGCCGACCATCCCGACCTCCATCGGCGTTTCGTTCACGCCCTCGCCGGCCAGCGTGGTCTTGTGCGTATAGGTGACATGGGACAGGTCCAGCAGGTTGTCGGTCACGAGTTGATAATTGCCCTTGACGTAGTGATAGCCATGCACGGCGGTCCAGCCCGGCGCGTCGTTCGGGCTCCAGTCCGGAATCAGCGCCGGATCGGCCTCGGCGGGATCGCCCATCCAGACGAAAACGAGGGCGTGAGTTTCGACGGCCGGAAACCGCCGCGCGGAAAAGTTGCGCGGGATCGGCAAGTCGGCCTGGCTCGGGATGGCGGTGCAGCGCCCGGCGCCGTCGAACCGCGCGCCGTGATAGCCGCACTGGATCTCGTCGCCGATCACCTCGCCGAGCGACAGCGGCACCTTGCGATGGGGGCAGCGGTCCGTCAGCGCTGCCACCTGCCCGCCGCTCTGGCGGAACAGCACGATCGGCTCGTCGCAGATGGTGCGGCCGAGCGGCTGGCGGCCGATCTCGCCGGATGTGGCGGCGACATACCAGGCATTGCGCAGGAACGGCAGGTTGATGCCGTTGCCCGCGGCATGATGGGACGATTGGCGGGGCGATTGTTGGGGCGATTGGTGGGTCATGGCGGCGTCCTCCCGTCGGTCCGAAACGAACCCGATTTATTGAGACCTATATTAATTTGAATTCCGGAGAAGATAAAGAGGGCTGCGGGCGGCATTCGCGACAGGGCTCCGCGAGAGGGCTTTCGCAGCCCGCATTTGCCACCCGCATTCGCAGCATGGACTCGGAGTTGGCATTCGCGGTTGGCGGCGGTCTCCGGTATAAGCGCGGGTCGCAATCGTCTGCCGCAACGCACATATGGCCTCACGCTCTTCATCCCTCCGGCCCGCAGCCTCCGCCAAAGCCGTCCGCAAGCGCGGGCCGGGACGGCGGCCGTCCGGCAGCGTCGAACTGACCGGCGCCGATATCGTCGCGCGCGGCCTTGCGCTTTGCCGTGACGTGCCGTTGCAGGACCTCTCCATCGTCCGCCTCGCGGGGGAGCTCGGCGTGACGCCGGCCTCGGTGCATTACCATCTCGCCAGCCGGCAGGCGCTGACCGACGGTATCGTCCGCCTGTTCGTCCGCGAGATGAATGCTCAGTGGCCGGTGCCGACCGGGCGCTGGAAGGAGGATCTGCGCGCGGTGGCGACGCTGATCTACCGGCACTATCGCAGCTATCCCGGCATCGCGTCGTATTTCGCGGTTCAGAACCGTTTCGCGCTGCTCGTTCCGGCGGCCGGCGGCGAGGGCGCGGACGACATCTTCACCTTCCTGGAACGGTATTTCGACGCTGTCCGCAGGGTCGGTCTCGACGATGACCAGTCGGCGATCTACGCCACGCTGCTGATACAGTTCCTCCATATGTCGGCGCATCGCTCCGCCCAGCACCAATGGCCGGCGGAACAGACCGGCCTGCGCCACCTCGTCACGAGCCTGCCGCCCGCGCGATACCCCAACATTGCCGGGCTGCGCCGGAGCTATCTCGATCTCGGCGGCGAGACGGCCTTCGATGCCGGGCTCGCCCTGCTCCTCGCGGGAATCGAGATGGCCCGGGCGAGCCGCCGCAAGGCGGCGCAAGGTCCGGCTGCGCGGGAAAAGGCCGCCGGAAAGAAGCCGGTGCCGCGCAAGGCCGGGCCGCACAAGATCGTGCCGCGCAGAGCGGCTCAGCGAAAGATCACCTAGCGGAAGATAATTTGACGAACCGCCGCACGCTGAACGCGAGGTGTCGCGGCCGGCCGGCCGTGCCGGTCAGTCCGCCGGCGCTGCCGTGCGCGGCTTGAAGTCCGGCCGGCGGAAGATGAAGACATGGAAGCCGAGGCGGCGGCGCGTGACGATGAACAGCACGACGGTCTCGGCTGTCAGCGCGGTGGCGGTGGCGATGGCCGCGCCCATCGCCCCGAGACGGGGGATCAGCACGAAGCACAGCGCGAGATTGAGCAGGAAGGCGCCGAGATAGATGACCGCGCAGATGCGCTGTTCGCCCAGCATGTTCAGCAGCTTCTCCACCGGGCCGATGGAGGCGCGGGCGAGCAGGCCGATGACCAGCACGAACATCAGCGGGTAGCCCTGGTCGAAATCCGGGCCGAACAGGTTGAGGATCGGCTTGCCGAGCGCCAGCAGGGCGATGCCGACCGCGAGCGAGGGCCAGAAGGTCCAGCGCACGGTCTGGGCGAGGAAAGCCGCGAGCCCCTCATGATCGCCCGCGACATGGAAGCTGCTGAAGCGGTGGGTCGCGGTCGCCGACACGGCGAAGAACACGAAGGACAGCAGTGCGATGGTCTTGGCCGCCGCGTAATAGACGGCCACTTCCTCCGGCGTGCGGAACATCTGAAGCACCAGCACGTCGGTATGGGCGAGCAGCACATAGAAGCCCTCGACCAGCAGGATCGGCAGCGCCGCGCCGAACCATGTCCTCACCCGATATTCGCGCGGGCCGGGCTCGATGCGCCGGCGCAGCCGCCGGTGCAGCACCAGCGTCTGGCCGAGGACCGCGATCCAGATCGAGACGCCGGCGATGATGATGCCGGTCGTGGCGTCCACCGGCAGGCCGCCGTAATAGGCCGCCGCCAGCAGCACGGTCAGCAGCACCTGGCGGACGATATAGGTCGGCACGATGCCGAGGCCCATCCAGTCATAGGAGCGCGAAATGCCGTCCTGCACATTGGCGAGCGCATAGGCGGGGAAGATCAAACAGGCGAGATAGAGCGGCACGAGCGTGTAGTCGTTCACCCAGTCCCGCAGCAGCCAGACGCCGGCGGCGAACAGCCCCGCGCAGCCGATGGCGATGCCGACCGAGAGCCACGAGGTGCCGAAGATATAGCCGCGCAGCAGGGCCGGCAGGCCGCGGTCGCGATACTCCGGCACGAAACGCTGGGATGCGGTGGCGAGGCCGAGATCGAGCGACTGGCCGATCAGCAGCACCCAGGTCCAGACATAGACATAGATGCCGAATTCGAATGTCCCCATCCAGCGGGCGATGAAGATCTGGGAGACGAAGGCGAGCGCGGCGGCGGCGACGCGGATGATGAAGATGGTGCCGACCAGCCGGTGGACGAGGCTGTGCTCACTGCGCAGCAGGCCGCTCAGGCGCAGCCGCCAGCCGGCGGGGTCGAGCCGCCGTGAGGCTTCGAGGGCGCTTTCGGTTTCCGTCACAGCCAACGGTTCGCTCCGCAGGGCGCGGAACGGGACAAGTCCGCGCGGAACCGGGGTGTCCGGCTCCGGCGCGGTGTATCAAGGAACCGTTAACATCCGGTTGGTCGATCTCGCGGATTCGCGGGGATCGGGCGTCGCGGCGGCCGTCAGCCCGCGAAGCCGCCGCCGTCCAGGAAGGCTTGTTCTTCCGCGGTGGTTTTGCGGCCGAGCAGCGCGTTGCGGTGAGGGAAGCGGCCGAAGCGCTCGATGATGTCGAAATGGATTTTCGCATAGTCCAGCCCCGACGCATTGCCGAGCGCTTCATAGAGTTCGACGCAGCGGGCCTGGTCGGCGAGGTCCTCGGAATGCATCAGCGGCAGGTAGAAGAACGCGCGCATATCCTCCGGCACGAGCCCGTCATAGCCCCGCGCCAGCGCCCGGGAGGCGACGCCGCGCGCGGCCGGGTCCGTTGCCCAGGCGCGCGCGGAATCCCGGAACATGTTGCGGGGAAACTGGTCGAGCAGGATGGTCAGCGCCAGCGCGCTGTCCGGCGCGGTTTCCCAGAGCGACAGATGCCCGGCGGCAGCGGTCTCGTAGGTCGGCAGGAAGCGCGCGGTGATCTCGGCGTCGAAAGCGGCGCTTTTGTTGAACCATCTGTCAGGCCCCGCTTCGCGCCAGAAGGACAGGATGTCTTCGGCGGAAGCGGACGGGGGGGCGGATGGAACGGTGGATGCGGTCATCTCTCCTCACAGTTCTCGATGCGGGCGCCACGCGGATGCGTCAGGCGGCCCTGTCTTTGGGCGTCTGCGGCTCGTCGCGCAGCGCCCGGCGCAGGATCTTCCCGACGTTGCTCTTGGGCAGGTCGATCCGGAATTCGATCTGATGCGGCACCTTGTAGGATGTCAGCCGGGTCCGCGCGAAGGTCTTCAGTTCGTCCGCTGTCAGCTTCGGATTCCTGCTGACCACGAACAGCTTCACGGCCTCGCCCGAATGCGGGTCCGGCACGCCGATCACGGCGCATTCCAGCACGTCCGGATGTTCGGCGATGACGCCTTCCACCTCGTTCGGATAGACGTTGAAACCGGAGACGAGGATCATGTCCTTCTTGCGGTCGATGATCCTGATCTGGCCGTCCGGCAGCATGATGCCGATATCGCCGGTGCGGAAGAAGCCGTCGGGTGACATGACCTTCGCGGTCTCGTCCGGGCGCTGCCAGTAGCCCGCCATCACCTGCGGCCCGCGCGCGCAAATCTCGCCCGCCTCCCCGAGCGGCATGTCGACGTCGTTGCTGTCGCGGATCGCGATATCGGTGGAGGGCAGCGGCAGCCCGATGGTGCCGGTATAGTCGGTGATGTCGGGGCGGTTGATGGTCAGCCCCGGTGAGGTTTCCGACAGCCCATAGGCTTCGATGATCGGCTGGCCCGTCGCCCGCTTCCATGCCTCGGCGACGGGACGCTGCACCGCCATGCCGCCGCCCATCGCGCAGCGCAGGTTGGACCAGGAGATGGTGCCGAAGTCCGGATGGTTCAGCAGCGCATTGAACAGCGTGTTGACGGCGGGCAGGCAGGCCACGGGGTATTTCGCGAGATCCTTGATCAGGCTCGGAATGTCGCGGGGATTGGGGATCAGCAGGCAGGTGGCGCCGAGTTTCATGCCCAGCACCCCGCAGGCCGTCAGCGCGAAGATGTGATAGAGCGGCAGCGCCCCCAGCATGATGAGCGGATCGATCCTCGGCTCGCGCATGAGCGAGGGCCGCAGCCATGCCTCCGCCTGCAACACCTGCGCGACGATGTTGCGATGGAGCAGCGTCGCGCCCTTGGCGACGCCGGTGGTGCCGCCGGTATATTGCAGGAACGCGACATCCTCCGGCGTGATCGAGACCGGTGTGAAGGGCAGCCTGCGTCCCGCCGCCAGCATGCGGTTGAACGTCAGCGCGCCGGGCAGGCTGTAGGGCGGCACCATCTTCTTCACATGGCGCACGACGAGATTGACGAGCGCGCCCTTGAGGCCGAGCATGTCGCCCATGGCCGCGACCACGACATGCTTCACGTCCGTCCGTCCGATCACCCCGGCAAGGGTATGGGCGAAATTCTCCAGGACGATGATGGCTTCCGCGCCGGAATCCCCGAGCTGATGCTCCAGTTCGCGCGGCGTGTAGAGCGGATTGATGGTGACGGCCGTGAAGCCCGCGCGCAGGATGGCGGCCAGCGCGACGGGATATTGCAGCACGTTCGGCATCATCACCGCGACGCGCGCGCCGCGGGCGAGCCCGAGGCTTTGCAGCCATGCCGCCATGACGCGGGACATATCGTCCAGTTCGCCATAGGTGATGGCCTTGCCCATGCAGATGAAAGCCTGCCGGTCACGGTGCGTGGCGAAGCTGTCCTCCAGCAGCGCGACCACCGAACTGTAGCGCGCCGGATCGATCTGCGCCGGCACGCCGGGCGGATAATGCTTCAGCCAGATTCTATCCATCATGCGGTTCCACCCCGCGCCGCCCTCGGCCGCGCCGGATAGCGGCGGGTTGTCGGGGCGTTGGCGATATTCGGCAGGATGATCGGCCATCAGGGCCGGGAAAGGCAAGGGTGGAGAAAGGTAACCAAGTAAGGGGCCGGCTGCGGCGGCTCTCGGCTTCGGATCACCGCTTCAGCGACCCAAGGCTTGGGCGACCCAAGGCTTCAGCTATCCACGGCTTCAGCTATCCAGGGCTTCAGCTATCCACGGCGGCGCTGGTCCTATCGGGCGGCCGCCGGCTTCGGGGCGGGCTGGATGGCCGCCTTCTGCTGGCCCGCGGCTTTCGGTGCTGCGGCGCCGGCCGGCCGGGCGACCGGTTTGGACGGCGCCGGCGCCGTGCTGTTCCGCAAGGCCGGCTGGGAGGTGGTGGCGGTGAGGGCGGCCGGAGGGCTGGCGGCCAGCGGAGTCGTGCTCAGGCTGGTCCAGGCCGATTCGTCAGGGCGCTTGGCCGGCGGCTTGGCGGCGGATTTGGTGGCGGCAGATTTGGAGGCTCCTTTGGCTGCCGCCGGCCCGGAGGCGGTCTTGCTGGAAGCCGTCTTGCCTGAGGCAGTCTTGCCGGCGGGTGTCCGGGCGGCGGTGCGGCCGGGCTTTGCGGCGGGGACCGGCGTGACGGTGCCGTTTCCGGTGGTCGCGACCGTGGTCGAGGTCGCCGGCCGGCGGTCGCCGAGATAGACATCCACGATGCGCGAGGGCACGCCCGGCGGCGCGATGAGATCCGCCGCCTTGAAGCTCGCCGGCCGCACGGCGGCAAGCGAAAGCGCCGTGGACAGCTCCGGCGCGCCGTCCGAGGCGGAAGCGCCGATGTTGTCGTCGGCATCGACGGATTCGGCGGCGGGGCGCTGGCGATGCTTGCCGCACATGACCTCGCGCAGGTCTGGCGGCATGGCGGCGATCGGCTGAAGCGATTCGACATTGCCGAGGGACGGTGCGAGCCACCCTTGCGTGAATGCGCCCGAGAAGCCGCGTTCGAGCATCTGCGCCGCCTTGACCGCGCGCACCGGCGAGGACGGCTGGCCGAGCGCGACCGCGATCAGCCGCTTGCCGTCCCGCGTCGCGGACGCCACGAGGTTGAAGCCGGCGGAGCAGATGAAACCGGTCTTCATGCCGTCGGCGCCGGGATAGCGGTCGATCAGCGTGTTGTAGTTGCGCATCATGCGCTTGCCGAGGCGCACCGCGGGGATGTCGAAATAGGCGCGATGCTCGGGGAAATCCCGGAGGATGGCCCGCGCCAGAATGGCGATGTCGCGCGCCGAGGAGATCTGGCCTTCATCCGGCAGGCCGTGAGGATTGACATAGTGGGACTGCACCATGCCGAGTCGCTGGGCGGTGCGGTTCATCTCCGCCGCGAATGCGGGAACCGATCCGCCGACGCCTTCGGCCACCACCACGGCGATGTCGTTGGCGGATTTCACCATCAGCATCTTCAGCGCGTTGTCGAGCGTCAGCCGGGTGCCGGGCTTGAAGCCCATCTTGGAGGGCGGTTCGGCGGCGGCGTTGGCCGAAACGGTCAGCAGCGTGTCGAGGCGCAGCCGGCCCTCGCGCACCGCCTGCAACGCGAGATAGACCGTCATCACCTTGGTGATCGAGGCGGGATACCAGGGATAGCCGGCATTCTCCGCGAACAGCACCTTGCCGCTGTCCGCTTCGATGAGAATCAGCGACTCGGTCGGCGCCGCATGAGCCGGCCGGTCGATACAAACGCCCGCAGAGGCGATCAGCGCGACAACAGCGGCCAATAGGCGGCTGCGGCGCATGAGTGTCTTCGGAGTCACTGGCGCGGTCCGTCGCTGGTCGGCCGGGTGTTCCACGGCGCGGTTGTGGCCACTGGGGTTTGTACCGGTAATCGGACTTCAAGGCAAAACCATGCCGTTCATACTGCGACGGAACAGCCCTGCGCAGGGTTCGCGACGAAGTTCCATGGCAGGGGTAGCGCCCCTATTCGGGGAGCAGGTGGACAAGGGGCCGCCCAATAAGTGAAGCTTGCCTTGAGAGCGGCATCGGGAAGCCGGCGAGGGGCAAGAGCATGACGAATATCCCCACCGATCTGTTGCGGACGCTTGTGGCCGTGGTCGATCAGCGCAGCTTCACCAAGGCGTCGCAGCTTCTCGGCGTGACGCAGCCGGCGGTCAGCGCGCAGATCAAGCGTCTGCAAGCCATGCTCGGCGGCGACCTTCTGGACAAGAGCGCGCCCGGCGTGGCGCTCACGCCGCTCGGCGAAATGGTTGTGACCCATGCGCGGCGGATGCTGACCGTCAACGATCAGATCCTCCATCTCACGACGGCGCCGGGTGTCGGGCAGACCCTGCGGGTCGGCATCCCGGCGGATTTCGCGGCCTCGCGCATCGCGGCCGTGCTGGGAGGGTATCGCGAGCGGAATCCGGACGTCCGGTTCCATGTCCGCAGCGGTCATCTGGATCAGCTCATGCGCGAGCTGCGTCAGAACGAACTCGATATCGCCGTGGGCGTGACCGCGACCGAGGCCGCCTATGCGCCCCGGCACTGGTGGGTCGAGGAGCCGGTCTGGATCCGGAGCGAGAAGACGGATTTCGATCCTCTCGGCCCGGTGCCGCTGGTGTCGCGCGGGGGCGATTGCCCGTTTCACCGCGCCGCGGTGACGGCGCTCTACCATGCCGGGCTCGATTGCGAATTCGTGTTCACGGCGCAGAGCCATGTCACGCTGCAATCCGCCGTGGCGCTGGGCTTCGGCATGATGGTGCAATTGCGCAGCATGATGACGCTGGCGCATGCGCGGAACACCTGGGCCGACCTCGCGATCTGGGAAAATGCGCCGCTGCCGCAGTTGCAGCGGCTCTATTCCGGCATCTACCTGCGCGACGGCGGCAATCGCGACGCGATCGAGGCGCTGGCGGACGAGATCGCGACCCTGCTGCGGTCGGAACGCGATCCCCTCATGTCGATCGTCCGCCTGCGCGCGGCCACCGGCGCCTGATCGCGCCGCTGCCGCTCCGATGAACGGCTGTTGAACGGAACGGACGGCCTCCGGTCATCCGGGCGGGAGTAGTCTGGCGCGCAGATATCGCATGGAGCCGCCGGCAGCGGGCGCGGCCGAACCGACATCGGGCGTCCGGAGTTGAGTGGCAGGACAGCCGCACAGGCGGCAGGCGAGGACAGGAGAGACGCGATGCGCAAGCTGATTTCGGGTGTGGGCGCAGTGGCGCTGGCCACGAGCCTGACGTTGGGCCTGGCGGGATGGCCCGCGCCTGCTTCGGCGGCCCCGGCCGGCCGTGACGGCGCTGGCGTGAAGATCGGGGATACGGCCGCGCGTACCGCGACGTCCGGCGCGACGGAGTTCAGCTCCCAGCGCCGCCGTGCGCCCCGCGCCTATCGCGGCAACAACGCGGCGGCTCTCGGTGCAGTCACGGCGATCTTCGGGACGATCGCGACGATAGCCGCGGCCGATGCCTATCGGGACCGCTACTATTACGCGCCTTATGGCTATGCGCCCGCCCCGGTCTATTACGGGCCGCGCCCGTATTACGGCGCGCCGCGTTATTACGCGCCGCCGCGCCGCTACTATGCCCCGCCGCGCTACCACGCGCCGCGCCCGCATTATTACCGGCAGCAGGGGCACTGGCTGTTCCGCTGACGGACGCCGTTCCGCCGGGATGGCCGGCGAACCCGGGGAGGCGGGGCGGTTGCCCGGCCTCCCGCTGATTTTACCGCATTGTTATGTGCGTGCGGTAGATTGGTCCGATGAGTGATTCGCTCGACAGGCTCCATAAGGCGGTGACGCGGGCGCGGGATGGCGATACGGCCTTTCCGCGCACCAGCCGCCTGCTCGCGGCCGGCCGAGGCAAGATCGCCAAGAAAATGGCGGAAGAAGCCGTCGAGGTGGTGATCGACGCCATGAACGGCCAGTCGGAGGCGGTCATCCGGGAGAGCGCCGACCTGCTCTACAACCTGACTGTGCTCTGGGTCGCCGCGGGCATATCCCCCCGAGAGGTCTGGGATGAAATGGACCGCCGGGAGCGGCTTTACGGCATTGCCGAGAAAATTCCCAAGCAACCGCTGGCCCTGGTCGAGGGCCCGTCCGAGGGGCGGCGCAAGCCAGCCCGGGCCATGCCACCCGCGACCCGCAAGCGGATCTGACCTGTCTCCCCGGCAGCAGCGGAAGCGTGCCGCGTGGACAGGAGGCCGCAACTGCGGCTATCAGCCCGCATGATCCGCAAACTCTACAATCTCTGTATTCGCGCCGCCGACACGCCCCAGGCGTCCTGGACCCTCGGGGCGGTCTCCTTCGCGGAAAGCTCCTTTTTTCCGGTGCCGCCGGACGCGATGCTGATCCCGATGTCGCTGGCGCGGCCGGACAAGGCGTATGTCTATGCGCTGATCTGCACGCTCACTTCCGTCGCCGGCGGCTTGCTCGGCTATTTCATCGGGGCTGTGCTGTATGACTCCGCCGGGGCGTGGCTGATCTCGCTCTATGGCTATGGCGACAAGGTCGAAGCCTTTCGCCATTCCTATGCCGAATGGGGCGCGATCATCATTCTGCTCAAGGGCCTGACCCCGATCCCCTACAAGATCGTCACCATCACGTCGGGCTTCGCGGCCTATAGCCTGCCCTGGTTCGTGCTGCTGTCCGTCGTGACGCGCGGCGCGCGTTTCTTTCTCGTCGCCTTCCTCATCAACCGCTATGGCGAGCAGGCCCGGCGCATCCTGGAGGAGCGGCTGGAGTTCTACGCTGTCATCGCCGCGGCGCTGGTGATCGGCGGAATCGTCGCCTCGGTCTATCTGTTCTGATCCGCTGCGCGTCATGACAGCGTAGCGGTGCCGGCCGGGCCCTGAGCCCATGCTTTGCGTCCATGGCTCCTATGCTATCGCTCTGATTCCATGCTGGCCGAACCAATTCTAATGTAGCGGGGATGGCGCTGGACGCCGAACAGGGAATCGGGAGGTGAGCATGCGTCGGGTCGTATTTGCAGCCGGAATGGCCTGGGCTCTGCTGGTGCCGGCCTCATCCGCCATCGCGCAGGACGCTGCGGCGGGCGAGCGCATCTTCGCGCAATGCCGGGCCTGCCATCAGGTCGGGCCAAACGCCAAGAATGCGGTCGGCCCGGTTCTCAACGGGCTGTTCGGCCGCAAGGCGGGGACCGCGCCGGGCTATACATTCTCGGAGGCGAACAAGGCGTCCCGCATCGTCTGGGACGAGGCCCATTTCCACGACTATATCCAGAATCCTCGCGCCGTCGTCCCCGGCACCAAGATGGTCTATGCCGGTCTGAAGGGCGAAAAGCGCATCTCCGACCTCATCGCCTATCTCAAGCAGTTCGACGCCAGCGGCAACACTGCTGCGCCCTGATTGCTGTACCCCGATCCCGGCTTCGCGCCGGCGCGGATCGGGGCGGCGTGAACGATCCCTGTGCTGGATCGTTGGTCCGGATGGAATACCGGACGGGTGCCGCCATGGCTTCGGCCTCGCACGCTTTGGATGCGCCGGCGGGTCGCGCCGGCCCTGCCGTCGAGCCGCAGGAGGCGCGCGCCGTTTCCCTTGCCGCGCTGCGCCGGGCCGAGGCGGGCTGCACGCGCTGTCCGCTGTATCGGCACGCCACGCAGGTGGTGCCCGGCGAAGGACCGCGCATGGCCGCGCTGATGCTGGTGGGTGAGCAGCCGGGCGATAGCGAGGACCGTGCCGGCACGCCGTTCGTCGGCCCTGCGGGGCGTATGATGGACAAGGCGCTGGACGCCGCCGGCATTCCGCGCGGCGAGGTGTTCGTCACCAACGCGGTCAAGCATTTCAAATTCGAGCCGCGCGGCAAGCGCCGGCTGCACAAGAAGCCCAATGCCTATGAGATCGACCGCTGCCGCTGGTGGCTCGGTCAGGAGCTGGCGCTGGTGCGGCCGAAGGTCATCGTCGCGCTCGGCGCCACCGCGGCGCGCAGCCTCACCGGCCGGCCGGTGACGGTGTCGGCCGCGCGCAGGACGCCCGGCACGCTGGGCCACGCCGCCTTCGCGGTGACGGTGCATCCGTCCTTCCTGCTGCGGCTGCGGGATGCGGCGGACCGGGAGCGCGAATTCGCGCGCTTCGTGGCGGACCTCGAACAGGCGTGGGGCCTAGCGGCGGCCCGCTGAAGACAGATGGGCGAAGGCCGCTGCGGATCGCGCGCTTGCCCGCGCGATCCCGCAAAACAAACGGCCGGCGCAGGGCCGGCCGTTCTTCCGATCTCATGGGCTTCTTGAGGTTCCTGGCGGGGCCTCAGACGCCCGAGGTGATCCACTGTTCGAGCTTGGCCTTGGGCGCTGCGCCGACCTGGCGGGAGGCGAGTTCACCGCCCTTGAACATCATCAGGGTCGGGATCGACATGATGCCGTATTGCTGGGCGATCTTGGGATTCTCGTCGACATTCAGCTTGACGATCTTCACCTTGTCGCCGAGCGAGGAGGAGATCTCGTCCAGCGCCGGGGCGATCATCTTGCAGGGGCCGCACCATTCGGCCCAGAAATCGACGACGACGGGACCTTCCGCCTTCAACACCTCGGACTCGAATGTGGCGTCCGACACCTTGCCAACGGCCATGGGGAAACCTCGTCATCTGCGGCGCAGGCGCGCCTGCCGGTCATGCGCGGCGCGGCTGCGCCGAGTGGGCCTTGAACGTATGAACGGCCCGCGGTGAGGTCAAGGCGAGCGGGTGCGGCGGGTCAGGAGCCGGTCGCCAGCAGGCGGGCGAATTCAGAATCCAGAAGCTCCGGCGGCACGTCCATCACGACACCGGTTTCGGTCCAGACCACCGCGACGCGCACGGTCTGTCCGGCATAGACCTGCCGGACCATGTGCCGGTACAGCGCAAGCTGGACGAGGATCGCCCGGGGCATCGCCGCGGGCCGCTCCGGCGGGTTCTGATGGGTCTTGTAGTCGAGGATCAGAACGCCCTGCGGCGTCACCGCGAGCCGGTCGATCTGGCCGGGGATCATCAGCGGCGACCGGCCCGGCCGTTCGATCCGGCCCGCGATGGGCACTTCCGCCCGGCTGCCGGGGCCGAAAGCGGCGGCGCAGGCCGGCGCGGCCATGACGCCATGCACGGCCGCCAGCAGCTCCCGCCGCGCGGCAGCGTCCAGCTCCGGTGCGTTGCGGGCGAGGAAGGCCAGTCCCGCCGCTTCCTGCTCGGTCCCGGGCAGGTCGGGCAATGATTGCAGCAGGCGATGGACCAGCCAGCCGCGCCGCCGCGCCGTTTTGCCCCCGCCGGGCGGCAGGGTCGCCGGGCGTGGCGCATCCCCGGCGGCGGACGGGGTGAGATAGGTCGCGGCCGGCGGTGGCATGGGTGCGGGCGCGGTAAGCCATGGCGGCAGCGCCTTCGCTTCGGAAAGGGGCAACGCCGGTCCGGACCTTGCGTCAGGGTCCGCCGCCGTCGCGGCCGGTGCCGCGCCGCGCCGGTAGCGCAGCACGGGCTCGCCGTCCGGCGCGGTTTCGGTGACGGCCTCGCCCGACAGTGCGCCATGGACGAGATCGTACCAGCAGCCCGCGCCGCGTCCGTTGCCGCCCTCCGCGCCCGCCACGACGAGCCGCTCCGCCGCGCGGGTCAGGGCGACATAGAGCAGGCGGCGATGTTCATGGGCGGTCTCGGCCCGCATGGTGTCCCGCGCCGCCGCCATGGCGGCGACGTCATGGGCCTTGGCCGCGGACCAGACGAGATGCTGCGGCGCGCCGGGGGCCGCGCGCGGCGGCGTCAGCGCCAGCAGGCGGGGCTGGCGGTTCGCCGGCCCGCCTGCTGCGGTGGTGGTGTCGGCCAGCACGACGATGCGCGACTCCAGACCCTTGGCGCCGTGCACGGTCATGACGCGGACCTCGTCGCGGGTCATTTCCATGTCGCGCTTCACGTCTGTCTGCATGCCGCGCAGCCAGGCGAGGAAGCCTTGCAGCGACGGCGCCTCGCGCCGCTCATGATCGAGCGCGAGGGCGAGGAATTCGTCGAGGGCGTCGCTCGCCTCCGCGCCGAGCCGGGCGAGCATGCGATGCCGCCCGCCGTCCGGCCCCAGCAGCCGCGCATAGAAGTCGAACGGCGTGCCGTGCCGCGCCCATGCGGCATAGCAGGCGAGCCGCGCCTCGGCCTGCGCGAAGCGCGGATCGCTGTCCGCCGCCATGCGCAGGCGGTCCCGCAGGCTGGCCTCGCCGCGATCCCAGGCGAGGGCGAACAGGTCATCCTCGGTCAGGCCGAACAGCGGGCTCTTGAGCACGGTGGCGAGGGCAAGGTCGTCCCGCGGCAGCAGCAGCGCGTCGCCCAGCACCATCAGGTCCATCACCGCGATATGCTCGGTGAGCACGAGCCGGTCGGCGCCGGCGACGGGGATATGCGCCTCCTTCAGCGCGCGGATGATGCTCTCGAACAGCGGCCCGCGCTGGCGCACCAGCACCAGTACATCGCCGGCCCGCGCGCCCTCCGCCATCCAGTGTGCGACATTGGCTGCGATACGCCGGGCGAGGCGCATGCGCGGGTTCTCCTCGGCGACGGCGTCGAAGGCGGCGGTCCAGGCTTCCGGCTTGTCGCGCTTGTCAGGCGCGATCACGTCCCAGATTTCGACGAGGCCGGGCACCGCGTCCGGCAGTGCGAGATGGGCCGGCATGCCGGCGGCGTCGGAGGTGATGCTGGCGGCGAGCCCGGCCTGCGCGAACACCCGGTCCACCGCGCCGAGCACGGTGTCGCCGGAGCGGAACGAATATTCGAGATTCACCCGCTTGAACGGCCGGCCGGCATGCTGCGCGGCTTGCAGGAAGAACCGGCGCATCTCCTCGAACTGGCGCGGGGCCGCTCCCTGGAACGAGAAGATCGACTGCTTTTCGTCACCGACCGCGAAGACGGTGCGGTGGAGCGTGCGCGCGCCATGGCCGGCGAAGAATTCCGTCGTCAGCCGGGTGACGATCTCCCATTGCCGGGGGCTGGTGTCCTGCGCCTCGTCGATCAGCACATGATCGACGCCGCGGTCGAGCTTGTAGTGCACCCATGCGGCGCCGACATTGTCGAGCAGCGCCAGCGTCCGCGCGATGAGGTCGTCATAGTCGAGCCAGCCGCGCCGGTCCTTCTCGGCGCGATAGCGGGTGATGACGGCTTCGGCCAGCAGCAGCAGCGCCGCGCTGCGGTCGCGGCAGGCGACGCCGCGGCGGCGCTCCAGCAGCGCGACGAGGCGCTGCTGTTCGGCGGCGAGAGTTTCGCAGAAGGCGGAGTCGATCTTCTGAATGGCGCTGGTGGCGAGCCGTTTGCGCGGCTCGTCCTTGTCCGTGAAGAAGACGCGCAGATAGGCGCTGCGCTGGGCATCGTCCCGCAGCTTCAGGGCGGCCAGCAGGGTGTCGCCGGCCTTGGCGTCGGTCTTGCTGCCGCCATGAAGAATCGCGGCGGCCCGTGGCCATTCCGCCTGCGGCAGCAGCGGCCCCTCGACGATGGCGCGGTCCACCGCCGCCAGCGTGTCCTGCGGCGTGATGCCCAGCGTGCCGCACAAAGCGGTGATGGCGGCGTCGATGCCGCCGGCGGCTTCCAGCCAGTGCGTGACGAGGTCTCGCTTGCGGATCGCCTCGTTGATGACGTCCTTCAGGGTCTGGTCGCTCGCGGCGATCAGGGCGGTGGCCAGCGCGCGACCGAGCGGGCTGTCCGGCTCCGCCGCGGCGCGCAGGAACACGCCGAGGCTGATCTGGTCGAACAACTGGCTCTCCGCCGCTTCGTCCATCACGGTGAAGCGCGCCGCGACATTGGCCTCGAACGGAAACTGGTGCAGCAGCCGCGTGCAGAAGGCGTGGATGGTCTGCACCTTCAGGCCGCCCGGCGTTTCGAGCGCCGTGGCGAACAGCCGCCGGGCGCGGGCGCGCAGGGCGGGCGAAGGCGGCGCGCTGGACAATGCGCCGATGGCGGCATCGAGCGCGGCATCGTCCAGCACGGTCCAGCGGCTCAGTTCCTTGAACACGCGGTTGGACATGTTCGCGGCGGCCGCCTTGGTGAAGGTGATGCACAGGATCTGCGCCGGCGCGACGCCCGCGAGCAGCAGGCGGATGACGCGCTGGGCCAGCACATGGGTCTTGCCCGAGCCGGCATTGGCCGCGACCCAGACCGATGTGGCCGGGTCCGATGCCTCGATCTGCCGCGCGATGAGATCGCGCGGGATGATGCGCGGCGCGTTCATGCGTCGTCCTCGCCGGCCGCGCCGCCGGCCCATTCCTTCACGCGGGCGAGATGGTCGTAGTCGCCATAGCGCGTGCTCCACATCGACAGCGCCAGCGAGCGATACGGCTCGGCCGGGTCGGCATAGCGATGGAGCACCTTTGTCAGCTCGGCCAGCGCGCGGTCCGCTTCCGTGTCGGGAGAGCTGTTCTTGAAAGCCACCTGGCGTTCGACGCCGGGCGGCTCGCCGCCCTTGAGGCCGACATAGGTGAGCGCGCGCACCGTGCCGCCCTTGGGGATGCCGGCGAAGCCGCCGTCCCGCAGGATCGCGGCTTCCAGCGTCATCTGCGGCGACAGACCGGAGGCGACTTCCTTGTCGGAAGGCACGCGGCCGGTCTTGTAATCCACGATGGCGTAAGCGCCATCCGCATGGTGTTCGATGCGGTCGGCGCGGGCGGTGAGCGTGAAGTCGCCGTCCGGCAACGGAATGATGATGCGGCCATCGGCTTCCGCCGTGAGGGCGGCGAGCAGCGGCCGCCGCTCGGTCTCCCAGGCGGCGAACCACTGCGCGACGCGCACGAAGCGCGGCCACCAGAACGCCCGCGCTTCCGGATAATCGTCGAGGGCGCGGAACCGGGCACGGCCGAGCGCCAGCAGTTCAGCGGCGGCATCGTCCGGCAGGAGGTCGCTGTGGCGGCGCACGAAATCCTCGATGGCGCCATGGATCACCGTGCCGCGATCCGCTGCGCCGGGCGGAGTATCGACGGCATCCAGCGGCGTGAGGCGCAGGATGCGCTGGGCATAGATGGTGTAGGGGTCGCGCAGCAGATTCTCGATGGCGGTGACGCTGAGCTGGCGTGGGCGCGCCGCCAGCGGCGGGCGCGGCTCCGGCGGTGCCGTAGGCTGGGGCGCGGTGGCCGGCACATCGAGCCGGCGGGCGAAGGCGAGATAGCGCTGACCCCGCGCCAGCGCGGCATCGAAGGCCGGACCGCTCACCGCCTGAAGCCGTTG
>DATMEW010000044.1:0-35931 GCA_035556495.1 Xanthobacteraceae bacterium
CACTGCGACCGTCGCTTTCACCATCGACCGCTCCGGCCGTGTGCTCTCCGCGCGGCTTGCGGGAAGCTCCGGCGACGCAGCGCTCGACGCCGAGGCCGTCTCACTCGCGCGCCGCGTCAGCCCGGTCCCCGCGCCGCCCGCTAACATCGGTGGCGGCAGCGTCTTGCTGGCTGTCCCTGTCAGGTTTGGGGGGTGATGGGCATCAGAAAATGAGGATGTGGGCTCAATCTGCATCCCACAAGGTAGGAAACAGCACTATGGACTTGTCCATAACAAACAGCGTTAGTCGGAAACCTCTGCCGCCCCGAATACACCCTCGGTCGTCGCGGCGATCCCGGCGCAGCCTGCTGGCACGCCTGCGCGATGACATCGCCATCATGCCTGCTATCAAGCTCGACTACGCCACCATCGCTAAACGACTTTCAATTTCGCTGGAGGACGCTCGCGCCTTGAGCCCCAAGACTTTCAATCCAGACGCTACGCCGCGTCTCACACGTCATGCCATCAAGGCGCTGCTCAATGGCAAGCATGCCCGCCGTGGCGGCACAACAATCGCAACGCGCGCGAGGAATCTCCTGAAGATTGCATCGGCCTATTCCTGGGATGAACTTTTGGAGGAACCCGGAATCGGTGCAGCGAAGGCCACCGAAATCCAGCTTTGGTTGGAGGAGCGGGGGACACATCTACGCGGCAGAGATGAGCACTAAACGTAATGCCAGCGTGAACTGCGAGAACAAGGAAACCAGCGACAAGCGTTCGCGCGCAACATGAAAGAACGAAAATCTGCTCGCGACTTGGAGATGCCCAAGTGGATCTGCGCCACCTGCGTTATATCGTCGCCAGCGCCCGCAATGGCAGCTTCAGCGCTGCTGCGATCGAACTCAATGTGCGCCAGCCGATCGTCAGCAAGCGCATCAAAGAGGTGGAAGAAGAGCTTGAGGTCATACTATTCGATCGCTCGACCGCAGAAGCTCGCTTAACGGCCGCTGGCGAGGATTTCGTCATCGATGCACGCCGCGTTCTCGAAGCATCAGAGCGGATGACCCAGCGCGCCAAGGCCAGAAGTACCGGTAAGCTCGGACACGTAGCTGTCGGCTTCTATAAGTCTCTTTCGGCCGGGGGACTTCGCGCCGCCGTGGACGATTTTCGGGAGCAGCATCCTGATATCTTCGTGGAGTTGATCGAAACGCCTTTCATTGACGTTATCGCAGGCGTCCTGTCCGGAGCGCTCGATGCCGCCGTCGTCCTTGGCGACGCGGGCACATGCGACGTACTCCGCACTCTCACACTCTGGTCGGAACACCTCGTCGTCGCGCTGCCGAAGCACCACGCTCTGGCAGACAAGCAGCTCATCTATTGGCCTGAGCTGAAGCGTGAACGTTTCCTCATCACGCAGCATGATCCAGGCCCCGACATCCATGCCATTCTGCTTCGCCATCTGGCGGCGCCATCGGATCGTCCCGATATCCTGATCTGCCATCTCAGTCGCGAGAGCATCCTGACCGAAGTTGCCGCCGGACAGGGCATCGCTCTGCAATGTGAGTCTGCAATCGGGCTTGGAAGTCTCGGTGTTGTGTTCAGGCCACTTCACGATGGTAACGGCGCAACACGTCTCGACTATGTCGCCTGCTGGAAGCCCGACAATCCGAATCCGGCACTCCAGACCTTTCTGAACGCGATCCGGCCGCGCGGTTGATTTTGGCGAGGAGGGGCATTGTGTGGCCCGCGGTTGGATAGGCGTGCGCTTCCGTCATTTTCTCAATCATCTGCAAGTTGCTACGAAAGCCTGGTACCATCTGCTATGGAAAAATCTGCTGCCCTTGTTCGATCGTCAGACCGCTTAAATCAGAACCAATCTCTACGTCCGTAGTTGTCGTTAGAAATCGTAGGCGAGGTTTTCAACAGGAAATAGACTGTTGGCTTTCTTGTTGGCTTCAAGATTTTCCACACTGAAAAATATAATTTGAATATCATATCGTTAGACGAATTCTGTGATGACGCCCCTGGCACCATAGCCTGATCGGCTCTCAATCTTTTCAGATACTTCTGCCGCTCAGGTCAGTCGGGTATCGCCATGGCGGTCCCGCCTCGCCTCGTGAAACTCCTCAGCCAGAGATCGTCCATGCGGCAGAATGCGGCGATCCCTCATATGTCCCATCACTGGCCATGGCTTCCGCGCCGCAGACCCTCCATGACCTCCCTGACGCCGGGCCACTCCGAGCCTACACATGATATGCCGGCATCGGCGGCAGCATGAAATCGTTCCCGGAGACTATTTCCCCTTGACCTCGAGAATGCTGCAACGCAGCATCTCTCCATGAACACGTCATCTCCTGCTCCGCACGCCCCCAAGGTCACGCAGAATCCCGATATCCGCTATCTGGGTCGGCTGCTCGGCAACGTCATCCGCGCCTATGCCGGAGAGCGGCTCTATGAGCAGACCGAGTATATCCGAGCCGCATCAGTGGACCGCGCCCGAAGCATGCAGGGGTCGGATCTCGTCGACACCGGCCTCGATGTGCTGAGCCTCGACGACACGCTCACCTTCGTGCGTGGCTTCATGCTGTTCTCCATGCTTGCCAATCTCGCCGAGGATCGGCAGGGGGTGGCGGCCGAGCCAGGCGCGGATGTCGCCTCCGTGCTCGCGCGGCTGGAGCATCAGGGCATCGGCAGGGACAAGGTTATGGACCTGCTCTCGCAGGCGCTGATCGTCCCGGTTCTCACCGCACACCCGACCGAGGTGCGGCGCAAGAGCATGATCGATCACCGTAACCGCATCGCCGCGCTCATGGCCCTGCGCGACGCCGGCCTCACTGAAACCGAGGACTGCGAGGATCTCGACGAAGCGATCTGCCGGCAGATCGCACTGCTCTGGCAGACCCGCCCGCTCCGCCGCGAAAGACTGTTCGTCGCGGACGAGATCGAGAATGTCCTGACCTATTTTCGCGACATCTTCCTTCCGGTTCTTCCCGCCCTCTATGCCCGCTGGGAACGGGAGCTGGGCGCGCGTCCGCCAAGCTTCCTGCGCGTCGGCAACTGGATCGGCGGGGATCGCGACGGCAATCCCTTCGTGCAGGCTCCGCAGCTTCGCCTGGCGTTGGGCAAGGGCTGCGAGGCGGTCGTCGGCTATTATCTGGACTCGGTGCATGCGCTGGGCGCCGAACTCTCTCTGTCGACCGAGCTTGCCCATGTGCCGCAGGCGGTGCTGGAGCTGGCGGACGCCAGCGGCGATCAGGCCGCCAGCCGCAAGGACGAGCCCTATCGCCGCGCGCTCACCGGTATCTATGCCCGTCTGGCCGCAACCTATCAGAGCCGCCTCGGCAATGTGCCTCCGCGCCCCTCCACGCTTCGCTGCGCTCCTTACGAAGGCCCCTCGGATTTCCGGCGCGATCTCGTCATCCTCGCGCAGGGCCTCGCCAGCGAGGGGGACGGCGCGCTGGCGACCGGCGGCGCCCTCAGCCGGCTGATACGTGCGGTGGAAACCTTCGGCTTTCATCTCGCCACCCTCGACATGCGGCAGAACAGCGAGGTGCATCAGCGCGTCGTCGCGGAACTGCTGAAGGTGGCGGGCGTGGAGGCGGACTATGCGGCTCTGGACGAGGAGGCGCGCGTCGCGCTGATACGGCGCGAACTCGTCAACAACCGGCCTCTTGGCGCGCCCTTCTGGGATTATTCGGAAGAGACCGCCAGCGAGCTGGCGATCATCCATGCTGCGGCCGAAGCGCACCGGCTCTACGGTCCGCAATGCATCACTCACTACATCATTTCCATGGCGGAAAGCGTCTCCGACCTGCTGGAAGTGAACCTGCTCCTGAAAGAAGCCGGCCTGTGGCGCGCCGACGATGAATGCCCGGCCGCGGCAATCATGGCGGTGCCGCTTTTCGAGACCATCGGCGACCTCGATGCCGCGCCTGGGATCATGCGCGCCTATTTCGACTTGCCCGAGATTGCCGCCATCGTGAAGGCGCGCGGCCATCAGGAAGTGATGATCGGCTATTCGGACAGCAACAAGGATGGCGGCTACCTCACCTCGACCTGGAGCCTGGATCAGGCCAGCAAGGCCCTCGCTCCGATATTCGCGCAGGCCGGCACGGCTATGCAGCTATTCCACGGGCGCGGCGGAGCGGTGGGCCGTGGCGGCGGCTCGTCCTTCGCTGCGATCCAGGCACAGCCCAAGGGCACCGTCCAAGGCCGCATCCGCATCACCGAGCAGGGCGAAGTGATCGCCGCCAAATTCGGAACGCGTGACGTTGCCATGAACAATCTCGAAACAATGACCAGCGCCACCATTCTGGCCAGTCTGGAACCTGAAGGGATTTCAGACGCGGATGCCGCCCGGTTTGCGGACACAATGGACCACCTGTCGAAGACGGCGATGGCCGCTTATCGGGACCTGGTTTACGAGACGGACGGCTTCAGGGAATTCTTCCGGCAGCTCACGCCGATTCAGGAAATCTCCGGCCTCAAGATCGGCTCCCGTCCGGCCAGCCGCACCAGGAGCACGGCGATTGAAGACCTGCGGGCCATTCCCTGGGTGTTCAGTTGGTCTCAGGCCCGGGTCATGCTGCCGGGCTGGTACGGCGTCGGCCAGGCGCTGACGCTGTTCGAGGACAAGGCCCTGCTGGCGGACATGGCCCGGCACTGGGCCTTCTTCAAATCGACGCTGGCAAATCTGGAAATGGTGCTGGCGAAATCGGACCTCGGCATCGCGGCGCGCTATCTGCCGCTCGTGGAGGATCAGAAGCGTGGCAAGGCGATCTTCGCCCGCATTCAGGATGGCTGGTCGCAGACCCATGACGGCCTGCTTGCCGCCACGGGCCAGTCGCGCCTCCTGGAAAAAACCACGGATCTGGACGCTTCGATCCGGCTGCGCCTGCCCTATATCGAGCCACTGAACCTGCTTCAGGTCGAACTGTTGAAGCGTCATCGTTCGGGCGAGGACGATCCGCGCATCAGGGAGGGCATCGAACTCTCGATCAATGCCATCGCCACGGCCCTGCGCAACAGCGGCTGAGACCTAACCGGCCCGGCCGAGTTGCGGCATGACGTCTTCGGCGAACAACTGAAGATTCTTGCGCGCCAGATCATCCGGCAACGTCCCGAACTGATACATCATGATCAGCTTCTCGAAGCCGGAGACGGCCTGCGCTTCCTTGATCTGCCGCACCACCGTGTCGGCGCTTCCGACAACGAAAGTTCCCTTCTCGATCAGCGAATCGATGGTCTGGTCCTGAACGGACATTCCCTGGCGGCCGGCCAGATTTGCGGCAAGCGAGGCCGCCGACGTATAGCCCGGCGGGAACAGCATCTCGATCGGCACCTTGAGGAAGGTGTTGAACAGCATCTCGATGTGAGCCTTGGCTTCCTTGCGCGCGATCTCGTCAGTTTCCGCGACATAGATCGGCACCGCCCATCCGAGCTGGGAGCCGCTCGCGGCGTAACCATAGGTCTCCGCCTGCTGCCGATACTGCATATGATACTTCAGCACAGAGGCAATCGGGCTGAAAGTGATGATGAAGGGATATTTCCGGGACGGCTCGGCCGCCCATGTGATGGTCTCACCCGACCCCTGCGACGGAATCCAGATATCGGGCCGCGGGCGCTGATAAGGGCGCGGCCACGTATTCGTGTAGCGGAAATTGAAATGCTTGCCCTCGAAGGAGAACGGCCCATCCTCGGTCCAGGCCCGCACGATCAGGTCATGGGCCTCATGAAACCTCTCGTGGGAAAATGCCGGATTGACGCCCGTCGCGTGATATTCGCAGCCGATGCCGCGCACAAAGCCCGCAATCAGCCGGCCCTTCGAGAGATTGTCGAGCAGCGCGAATTCCTCGGCAATGTTGAGCGGATTGTTGACCAGCGGCAGGGCCCGGCCGATCACCGGGATCTTGACATTGGTGCCGCGCGTCCGATCGATCAGGATGCTGGCGATCAGGTTCGGCGCCGGCATCAACCCATAGGCGGTCTGATGGTGCTCGTTGACGCAGACGCCATCGAACCCGAGGCTGGCCGCGTAAACCATCTGGTCGATATATTCCTGATAGAGATCAGCGCCCCGCTCCGGGTCGTAAAGCGTGTTCGGCAGCACGGTCCATAACGCGCGATGCTGCCTGGCTGCTTCGAAATCGAGATGCCGGTACGGCATCAGGTTGAAAGCATAAACTTCCATTATGATTCACCCAGGGCGCGGAAGGCGATCTCTGCGAGTTCTTTCGGCTTCTCAATGTGGACTAGGTGGCCGCAATCCTTGACCAAGAATGGCTGCGCATGGGGCAGCTTCTGCCGCCAGACATCCACATAGGACGGCGGCACGACCTTGTCGTCGTCGCCCCAGACCAGCCCCGTGGGGCACGCGATCCGCTGAACCCAGCGCTCCAGCGTCGGGTTGAAAAAGCGCGGCTCCCACCCCAGCCGCGCGGCGGCATAATTGTTCTTGAGCTGCTGCTCCAGCTCCTCCTTGGTGCTGCTGTTGTTGATCCGCGCCGCCGCGAGAGCGGAATCGTGGAACAAATTGGTGATGCGCTCCTCGCGCGTCCAGAAGAACACATCTCCCGTCAGGACGCCGGGCAGCCGCAATCCGAACGGCGCGACCAGCACCATCGAACTGATTGTCCGCGGCTGGCGGATGGCCATTTCGGCCGCGACCCAGCCGCCCAGCGAATGCCCGAGCACCCGCACCGAGGGCATGGACATTTGTTCGAGGAGCGACAGATAGAAATAGGCCAGATCGTCGATACTGCGGAGCCATTTGGGATCGTCCGAGGCGCCGAAGCCGGGATGGTCCGGAATGATGAGCTGGTAGCGGCTGGCCAGCCGCTCGATCAGTTCCTCCGGCCAGTCGCGGCCCTCAAAACCATGCAGCAGGAGCAGAGGCTCGCCCTGCCCTTCACGCCGCACACGCGTGCTGCATCCTTCGACGATCATGACATCATTACTCATCGGCGCTACTCATCGGTCCGGACCAGCTTCATGTTTCGCTCTCGCTCCAGCTCGGATATTCCGAATATATCAATCAACGGGCTCTCTCGGACCTGACCCGGACGGATGCGGACGATCCGCATCCCTCGCATGTCGCGATATGCCTTTCGGCCCCGCCCGCAACCCGCCAGATCCGATACGCCTCGTCACTGCGGGGTGATCTTCGCGATCCGGATCTTCTCCCGCCAGTTATCGATCTCGGTCATGAACAGCGCCTGCGTGTCGGCTGGCGACAGGCTGAGAGGATCGCCGCCGATATCCGTCAGAAACTTCTTGGTGTCTTCGGTGTTCACAATCTCGACAAACCACTTGTTGATGAGATTGATCGCCGACGTCGGGCTGCCCGTCGGAACGGATGCGCACCACCATCCCTGGATATTCATCGGAACGCCCAGCTCGGTCATCGTCGGAAATTCCGGATGGGAGATCATCCGCTTGTTGGCGCCGATGCCGAGAATCCGCAGGCGGTTCTCGCGATGCTGCGACAGCGCAAGCTGCGGATTGTGGATGCAGAAGTCCAGCGCGCCGCTGCTCAGGTCGTTCAGCGTATCCGTCGCGACACGATAAGGCACTTCCTGCGCCTTGATCCCGGTCACGTTCTTATAGATTTCGCCGATCACCGTGCCGTCGATCGCGTTCGTGCCGTAGCTCGCCTTGTCGCCCTTGGCGAGCATCGCCTTGGTGAGATCGTCAAGCGTCCGATAGGGCGACTTCGTATCGACCACCACCATGAAACACTGACGATGAGTCGTTGCCGCCATTTGAAGCGTCTTCGACGTATCGATCGGCGGATTTTTTCTCAGGCTCATGATGCCGGCGACGGCGCCCGCACCATGAATCAGAATGGTGTAGCCATCCGGCTTGGCGCGCGCCACATATTCGGTTGCGAGATCGCCGCCCGCGCCGGTCCTGTTCTCGACAATCACATTCGCGTTAGAAAGCTTCCTCACTCTTTCGGAGAAATGGCGGACGATCAGATCCGCGCCGCTGCCCGGCGCATATCCGCAGATGAATCGCAGATCCTGCGTGGGCCATTGCTGGGCCAGCGCCGGCCGGGCAAGGCCGGAGGTCGCAGCAACCCCAAGCGCTGCTGCACCTTTCATGAAATCACGACGGTATAGTTTACTCATATGTTCCTCCCATCGAACCGTTATTTATTGTTATTCAGACCGCTTATTCCCATTCGATCGACCCTCGACAGTCTGTTACAGACAGTCTGGTCTGAATCGATTGATGCCCTCGCTATGCGTGAGCATTCCCCGCATGCCGATCAGATCCTGCCCGGCCAGACGCTCAAGCTCCTCCGGGCTGGCCGACAGCACGGCAATGCATCGCCTTCCGGACTCGGCCCCACGAGCGAATACGATTCCCTTCGCCGGGCCGGTCTTGCCGTAGAGGATCGTATAGGTCTCGATGTCCGCCGGACCCTGGCCTTGCTTGCTCAGGTCGGCCTTGTCGCCCCAGGCTTGCTGAACTTCGGCCTGTATCGCTTCAGCATCGAACGACGGCAGTGGCCCGTCCGGCCGGACACTGGAATACACACCTACAGCATGTTTGGTCAGACCGCCGCCATTCGCCGTCACCATGCCAAACAGGCTCGGATGCTCGCGGACATAGCGCACCATCCTGGCGATGGCATGGGTCACATAGTTATTCCCCGGGCCGCCGAAGAACGGCAATCCGCCCGTTACCGTAAGCGGGCGCGGATCATCCTCGGCAATGCCAAGCTCGGATGCGGCGATATCCACGGCAGACGGGAAACAGCTATAGATATCGAATGCGGCGATACTGCCGATATCGACACCGGCCTGAGCGGCAGCATGGCGGCTCGACAGCCGGATCGCCGGAGACTGGGCAAGATCATCCCTGTCCGACAGATACCATTCGTCGACGGCCTGAGCATGCCCCCGCAGATAGACACGCTTTTCGTGAGGGATGCGGAATTCATCCGCACATTCTTCGGACATCAGAAGAATTGCAGCGCCGAGATCGACCGATGGCTCCGCGATCATCCGCCGGGTATAGGGCAGCGATATGATCCGGTTGTCGTCGGCGGGCGTCACGATGTCGTCCGCCGAATAGCCGTCGCGGTGCGCGGCAAACGGGTTGTCTTTGGCAACCTGTGCCATATGCGCAAGGCGGGTGCCAATGGATTGATTGCGCGCCGCCGCGCCTGCGGATTGCTTCGCCCGAACGGCCTGATCGATCAGCGCATAGATGCTCACAGGCGTATTCAAGCCATGCGCCAGCTCATCTTCGCTATAGAATTTGTCCGCGCTCATGCCAGGCGGAAGCGCGGGGCCGGGCTCGCGCCAGTCCAGCTTGATGTCCGCCCGGGCGGCGCGTCGGTCTGTACGAAATGCTTCAGCGCCGACAATCAGCGCAGATCGGATGGCGCCGGAGGCAATTCTCGCAGCCGCTTCCGCCACAGCGATTTGAGGCGTGTCACCTCCGCTTTGCGCATATTCGAAGCTCTTGGCCTGCACACCGAGCGCTGACGCGACAGACCAGGGAACGTTGGTCGGCGTCCCGAAGTCCGATCCGAAGTTCTTTGAAAAATCCGCGAACAGCCTGATGGCAGTCACGTGGTCGAGCGCCGCCGTGACGTCGGACTTGATGCTACTGCAATCTTCAATAGCAGCGCGGGCGGCCAATACCATGAGTTGCCGAGGCGGCCACAGATCGTCCGTGCCAGTCGCCTCGTTGGAGACCTCACCCACACCTACAATAACGGGAATATGGCTGGTCATCGGCTGCCTCCGTTCAATATGAAAATACAGTTTTGGATGATTTGTCAACCAATCAACGATGCAAATTTTCGTTTCGTGCGGGATTGGTTGACGCATCAATCACATCAGCTAATCTAATCGAACATGAGCTAAGGCAGCGGATATCATCCAGCTCTCGGACGCCGATTCCGGCTGCCGGCTGTGCGACCGCGGACGTAATCCGGCCGAGAATGCACGACATCAGGGCCCATCATGAAATCGACGGCTGATGAACGCGCTGCGATGCGTGACGTCATATGCAATCTGTTGCGATCCGAAGCTTCGGAAAGTCATGTTCGCGCGACGATGGCCACCCGGAGCGGCTATGACGCGACTCTATGGAAGAAGCTGGGAACTCTCGGCATCATCGGGATGCTGATCGATCCGGAGCATGGCGGGTCCGGACTGGGGCCGATCGAACTTGAACTGATCATGGAAGAGACGGGGAGCGCGCTGCTGTGTTCACCGCTTCTGTCCAGCGGCGTGTTGGCCGCCTCCCTCCTTATGAGCAGTAAAAATCGGGCGGTTCAACAAAGACTGCTGCCGAGCATCGCCGATGGTACGAAGCTTGCCACCGTCGCAATGACGGATGATCGCGGATACTGGACCGAGGCAGGCATCGGCGTGCACGCCCATCAGGTCAAAGACCGTCTCAGGTTGAATGGCGTGGCTTCCTATGTACTGTACGGCGAGGTTTCGGACGTTTTCCTTGTTGTTGCCAGAACCTCCGATGGATTGGGGCTTTATGAGGTTACGAAGGACGATTCCCGTTTCGAACTGGCGCCCCTTTCCATGTTCGATCAAACGCTTCGCAGTGCGCGTCTGCGCTTTGCGGATACACCTGCGCGGCTGATCGAACCGATCGACTGGGCATCCGTGCAAAAATCGCTGGATGTCGCTTTGATAGCGCGGGCCGGCGAGCAAGTGGGTGGAACGCGCAGAATATTCGATATGACCATCGCGTATTGCAAGACCAGGTTTCAGTTTGGCCGGCCCATAGGAAGCTTTCAGGCGATGAAGCATTGGGCGGCAGATCTTCTGATCGATGTGGAGTCAAGCATCTCAGCGGCACGATACGCCGCCGATCGAATGGCGAATCAGATCGACCAGTCACAGGAAGCGCTGTATCTGGCGGCTTTCGCTTGTTCAGACGCCTATACGAAAGTTTCCGCCGCAGCCATTCAGATGCATGGCGGTATCGGCTTTACCTGGGAGCATCCGGCGCATCTTTATGCGCGACGGGCGCGCGCTTACGCGCAACTGTTCGGCTCTCCATCCTATTATCGCGAGCAATATCTGCGGCAGCTAGGGGCGTGACGGATGATGATGCGCGATGACGCGGAAGACGATACGGCCGCGCTTCGGAAGGAGGTCCGTGCGTGGCTTGAAGCCAATTGGGACGGCAGCCTGCCCCCGGATCAGGATCGCTGGAATCTTTCGCCGGCAACGAAAGCCTGGCTCGTCAAGGTCTTTGAAGCGGGCTGGGCCGTCCCGACATGGCCGGCGGATTGGTACGGCCGGGGGATGACCGAGCAGCGGGCCGACTTGATCGCTGAAGAATTTCACCAAGTCGGCGCTCCCGGCGCTCGTCAGGATCGCAGCAACTTCATCGTTCGCACCATCTATCACCATGCCGATCCGGGGCTGAAGCGCAAAATGATTCCCGCTCTCCTCAAGCGGGAGAAAGGCATATGCCTGCTCTATAGCGAGCCGTCTGCGGGATCGGACCTCGCGGGGATTCGCACGAGGGCCGATATCGGCGGAACAGGTTATCTCATCAACGGCCAAAAGGTCTGGACGTCGGGCGCAGCCTTTGCTGACTATGCCTTGCTGTTGGCGCGCACCGATTGGGACGCAACCAAACATGCCGGATTAACAATCTTTCTTTTTCCCATGCGTCAGGCCGGAGTGGAGGTCAAACCGCTTCGGCAGATCACCGACGAAAACCATTTCAATGAAGTTTTTCTAACGAATGCGCGCGTGGAGGCGACCCAGATTCTCGGCGGACTGAATAACGGCTGGCGTGTTTTGCAGGCTGCGCTGGCCTACGAGAGAACAGCTCTGGGGGACCAATCCAGAGCGGCGCGTCATTCTGCCATTTCCGACGACCTGATTGGTCTTGCTCAGCAATATGGTCGTCTTTCCGATAATGCGCTGAGGCAGGAACTTGCCGGTGTCATTGCTCTTGGCAAACTTCACGCCTTGAATGGCGCGAGAGCGCGAGAATTGCGCGACAATAACGAGCCATCGCCGCTGGTATCGCTCGGTAAGTTGGCGATGTCTCGCGTTCTTCATGAAGAAGCGCGTATCCGAACGTCCATTGTCGGCGTGGAGACCTTGCTGTGTGGCCCCGATCATCCGCTGGCCGATGACGCGAATTTTCTCGCGTTCAACGCCTATTTTACGTCCATCGGCGGCGGGACGGACCAGATCCAACGAAACATCATCAGCGAACGGATACTTGGCCTGCCACGGGAGCCGGACCCGGACCGCAACATTCCGTTCCGGCAGACCCGAAGCGGATAGCGCCGTCAGGTAATATCCGTCGATCTGTCGACAGTCGCTTGCCGGCAACCGTCCGAACGGAATTGGCAACTTAAGCGGGACTATTCGTTTTTCCATTGCGGCTTGCGTTTCTCGGCAAATGCCAGCGCGCCTTCCTTGAAGTCGCTGCTCGCGCGCAATGCGTGCACGGCCGGGTAATCCGCCGGAAAGTTTTTCTGGAACAGCTCATCGAAGTATAAATTTCGTGCCACCTGTTTCGTGGCTCGCAGCGCCATCGGAGAACATTCCAGGATCTGTCTGGCCCAATCCTTCGCCGTCTCCAGGGCTTTGCCTTCATCCGCAAGTGCGGTGACGAAGCCAAGCTCCATCGCCTCTTCCGCCGGCACACGCCGCCCGGTGAGCAGGATGCCCATCGCTCTTTGCAGGCCGATGGCGCGCGGCAGATACTGGACGCCTCCGGCAATCGCAGCGAGGCCGACACGCGGCTCCGACAAGGCGAATGACGCCCGCTTGCGGTCGGCAATGACAATGTCCGAGGCGAGAACCATCTCAAACCCGCCACCCATCGCAACGCCGTTGACGGCGGCGATGACCGGCTTATCGAGATTCATCCGCTTGGTCAGACCGGCAAATCCCGTTGGCGGAAAGAGCCGCTTTCCGCTTTTGGCGACCATCTTGAGATCATTGCCTGCGCAGAACGCCCGCTCCCCGGCACCCGTCACGATCACGACCCATTGTTCGGGGTCGTTATGAAACGCATCGAAGACGTCGTTGAGTTCGAGATCGGCCTCATACGTGAGGGCATTCATCACCTGAGGACGATTCAGCGTGACGATGGTCAAAGGGCCTTCTTTCTCCACCGTACAGAATTCC
This sequence comes from Xanthobacteraceae bacterium, assembly GCA_035556495.1. Classification (GTDB taxonomy): domain Bacteria; phylum Pseudomonadota; class Alphaproteobacteria; order Rhizobiales; family Xanthobacteraceae; genus CANKHJ01. Next base: position 13,125 of record DATMEW010000044.1, read on the forward strand.
AGATCTGTCACTTTACTCTCCCGTGGGCACAACGAGCGCATCCAGCGCTTCAATCTGAGAACCGCTGACACGCAGCGGGTTGATTTCCAGTGTATCGAGCCCGTCGAGACTCAGCGCTGCGGCGCAGATCCGCTGAATCTCGCCGACCAGAGCCTCGATATCCGTCGGAGGATTGCCTCGAAATCCGTTCAGCAGGCGGGCGCCGGACAGTTCCTTCAGCATTTGCCTGATCTGACTTGATCCGACCGGCAGCAACCGCATGCTGACGTCCTTGATCATTTCAACGAACACACCGCCAAACCCAACGGCGAGCACCAGACCCCATTGAGGATCCCGGACCACTCCAACGATCAGTTCGAGTCCGCCTGATCGCATCGGAGCAACCAGAACCCCGTCGATCGCGGCATCCGGCCTGGCCAGGCGAACACGCTCAATCATTCGGGAGAATTCTGCCGCAGCGTGGTCCGGCTCTATTCCGATCCGCACGCCGCCAACCTCGGTTTTATGGGCAATCTGCGGCGACGATATCTTGAGAACGACTTTATCGCCGAGCAACGAAGCAGCTTCTTCCGCCGCCTTTTCCGATCCGGCGAGATATGTGGGAACGACGCTTACGCCGAATTCTTTCAAGAACTGTTGGGCGCGGTATTCCGTGGTCAGCTTCGACGCTGTCGTTCTCGCTATTTCGCTTTGCGTGATCCGGTCGCCGTCGTCCTCGATGGCTCGGGAATTCATTCGCCATGCGGCTATGCTCGCCAGCGCCGCAAGCCCAAACTGCAAGCCGCCGGAAATATAGGGGAGCTCCAGACGCTCTATGATGCGCGCGGCATAGTTCGAAACGATCTTCACCTGATGCGACATCACCACGACAGGCTTGCCGGCCGCCCTCGCGGCCTCCGCCACGGATTGCAACATCTCCTCGGAAAACGGCGACGCATCAAGATCGCTTTCCGGAACCTCGAACACATAGACGACCAGATCGACACCGGCGTCCATCGCAATCGCAGCTACGGCACGACCGCCCATGTCAGGCTGAGTCGTCGCCAAACCCGTGAGATCCAGCGGACAGTTCACGCCCGCATAGTCCGGAAGGAACTCCTTCAGCCGCGCGACGGTTTCGGCTGAGAATTCGCAGAGATCGAGCCCTGCCAGCGCAGCGAGATCCGCACAGACTTCCGACAAACCGCCTGAAATCGAGATAGCTGCAATCCGCCTTCCCGCGATGGGGCCTGCTTTGAGAAATGCGTCCGCCGTGTGAACCAGCTCGTCGAGCGAATTGACTCTGATCAGACCATTCTGTTTGCAGAACGCATCGAAGACCCGGTCATCACCCACCATCGCACCGGTATGCGCCTGCGCGACCTTGGCCGTGTGCTCGCTGCGTCCCACCTTGAGAACGACAATGGGCTTTCCGGCGGCGCGCGCTGCGGCGCAGGCAGCTTCGAATTTCTTCGTATCCCGGACCGTTTCGATGAAAAGCGCGATCGCACGAACCCGCTCATCCTGAAGCAGAAACAGGATCGCATCGCTCACGTCGATATCGAGTTCGTTGCCTGTCGAAACCATGTGGCTATGCGCCACGCCTTGCTGAATCGCATAGCGATGAATCGAGATTGCGACTGCGCCGCTTTGAGAAACGATTGCCAGTCCGCCCTGCTTCTGGGGGCTCACGCCGCCTGCCCAGAGTCCGGTCCTGTCAACAAAGTTGGCCACTCCAAGACAATTGGGACCCAGCAGCCGTATGCCGAGCCGAGCGGCTTTTTCCCTCACCTCCGCTTCGGCTGCCCGTCCCGCAGGGCCGAGCTCCGCAAATCCGCTGGCGATGATGATCGCGACGCCGATCCTGGCCGCCGCAAGATCGTCCAGCGTCTCGCTCACAGCCCCGGCCGGAACTACCAGCAGCGCAACATCGACTTCATCGGAAATTGCTGAACAACTCTTATATGATTGGTGTCCCTGGAATTCCTCTCCGCTGCGATTCACGGCAAAGAACTTTCCCTCGAACCCCATGGTTTTCAAATTTCGATATGCCGCATTGGCCCAGGACGACTTTGGCCTCGCCCCCACAATCGCGACCGAGCGCGGCGAGAACAGACATCGCAATGTTTCCGCATCTGCAATCATATCGCCGCGATCGCTCTCGAGTTATTCCGGCGCGAACCGGAACTTTTCGGCGCAGACCGCTCTGAATCGGCCTCCGTACTCATCGGAATACTGAACGGTATTTGGTTGTATTGTCAACCAATATAGTACGGAAGCCAGGAATGCCTTGAGTCAGGCCCCAAGCCATGAGCGCCGGACGGGGATGGCGCCACGCGGAAGGTCATGCGAATTTCGCAACGACACACGCCCGGCAAGACCATGAGATCCTGCCGAGAAACGCAGGTTCTCGCTCTCTTCCGGCGATTCGATTCCTGAGGAAAATTGGTCGGCGTAAGACGGAATCCGGTAATTGTGTTTGGCCGATCTGGTCATTCATGGTCATCTGATCCTGTTCTCCAGAAATCACTTCAGTTCACGGCGTTTGCTTTGGTGAAGTCTGCGCATAAGCTGCCGATCCGTAGGACGATAAGGACAAAGCGACCATTCATGGCCCAGCGTGATCTCGTACCGGAATCATACGTTCCTGCACTATTGGCTTGGATCAATGGCGGCTTGACCGCCGAGGGCTCACAAGCCTATCGGCGACTGTTCGGCATCGGCATCGCCGAGTGGCACGTTCTCGCCTATCTTGGGCATATCGGCGTCGGAACCGGGCTTGCGATCAGCAAGAGCTTGTATGTTGACAAGGCGGCAGTGAGCCGCAGCATCGCCAGCCTGAAGCGCAAGAAGCTTGTTCGCACCGTGGTGCATTCGCGACGCAATATAGAGGTTTTTCCCACAGAGCAGGGAATGGACAGATACAGGAAGATCCTGCGCCTGGCTTTGCTGAGAGAGAAGCAGTTGCTGAAGGACTTTTCACCGGAGGAACGGGCTCAACTCATAGAGTTTCTGCATCGGCTCCTGAAGCGTCTGCCGGACATCCAAAATCTCAGCGCGAATTATCGCGTCTCTTGAACCATGCCTGTCCTGTTGCAACAGGATATTCGGAATCGTCATCCCGGATAAGCATCCGGCATGCTTCCGCCGACTTTTATGAACCTTATATGACACCCGAAGCGAGGCTTTATTAACAGATTCAACGCATAAGCAACTACGCTTGGCTGCGTAGTATGCGAGATCATTGCGTGTTGAAATTGAGCGCCCGCTCTCCCGAGGACGAGATCTCAGTAGACGGCGCGGCTCCGCTGCTTTTGAGCAGATGGAAAGCATCCCGCCAGCCAGGCAGGCTGCTGCCGTCCTACGAAGACGTTGCGCTGGGAAGCCTCGGCCAGACGGCAGGAAGCCTGGCCGTCATCAGCGGCAATGTTGCGGATGGATTCCAGATCATACGCGCCGGCCCGGTATTTGAAGCGTGGCTGGGAGTGACAGGCGGAAGTTGCGCGATCGACGATGTTCGACCGGATTGTGCTCGGACGCTTCAGGAAGTCCTTGGCGCAGCGCTTGCCACAAGTCAGCCCGCAATCTCGCTCATGCATCAGGTCACGGGCGGGATCGTCGAGACCTATGAGGTTGCCGTGTTTCCCTTGGCGAGCCGATGGGGCCCGCCGCTGGTTCTCGCTTTCGTCCGCAGCCGCGAGAAGCGCTATAGCCTGGTCGATATGATCTTCGATGCGACCGACGAGGGGATGCTCGCGCTGGCCGCGATTCGCAATACCGAGCGGCAGATCGTCGATTTTCAGATCATCGCGCTCAACGAGGGCGCCGCCACGCTGTTGTGCGGCGAGAAGAATGCGCTTCAATGGAAGTGGTTGTCCGAGCTTGAGCTTGATCTCGATCTCGACTTCACCACCGTGCGCGACCGGTTCGTTCAGGCGCTGCTTTCCGGCGCGCGGGATCAGTTCGAAGTGACCTCTCCGGGAGAGCGTGGCGCCCCGTATCTCAAGATCAGCGTTTCACCGATCAACGATCTTCTCGCAGTGACGTTGACAGACATCGGGGATCTCAAGGCGCGGGAAGAATCCTTCCGCCTGCTTTTCGACAGCAACCCGGTTCCGATGTGGCTGTTCAGCCCGAAAACACTGGGATTCATGAGCGTCAACGACGCCGCGCTTGCTCATTACGGCTACAGCCGCGAGCAGTTCCTGAATATGTCAGCGCTGGATATCCGTCCCGAAGAGGAGCGCGACATTGCTGAAGCTCAGTTGCGGAGTTTCAACGGCGCCTATCATCCGGATCGGGACTGGCGCCACCTCCGATCGGATGGCAGCGAAATCCAGGTTCTGCCCTATCTGCGATCTCTGAATTTCAAAGATTCTCCCGCCATTCTCGCCGCCGTCTTCGACGTGACCGACCGCCGCCAGGCCGAAGCGCGGATCGCGCATATGGCTCACCATGACGCGCTGACCGGCCTTCCCAACCGCGTTCTTTTTCGCGAGCGGCTGGACGAAGCGCTTTCCCGGGTGCGGCGCCACAGCGAGATGCTGGCGGTGCTCTGTCTCGACCTCGATCATTTCAAAAGCGTGAACGATACGCTTGGCCATCCTATCGGGGATCTGCTTCTCAAGGCGGTTGCCCGGCGGCTGGAAACCTGTCTTCGCGAAGTAGACATCGTGGCCCGCCTCGGCGGAGACGAGTTCGCCATCATTCAGAGCACCGGGAAGGGGCCGCAGGAGGCGAGCCGGCTCGCAAGCCGCCTGGTCGAGGAGGTAAGCAAGCCTTATGACCTTGACGGCCATCAGGTCGTTATCGGAGTGAGCATCGGTATCGCCACCGCGCCCAGCGACGGCAACACGCCGGATATCCTACTTAAGAACGCCGATATGGCGCTGTATCGCGCGAAGGCGGACGGCAGAAGAACCTTTTGTTTCTTCGAACCGGAGATGGATGCGCGGTTGCAGGCCCGCCGCCTTTTGGAACTGGATCTTCGGCGCGCGCTTGCGGCCGGCGAATTCGAGCTGTTCTACCAGCCTCTCGTCAACGTCAACTCGAATGCGATTACCGGATTTGAAGCGTTGCTGCGCTGGCGACACCCTCAGCGTGGCATGGTCTCTCCGGCGGAGTTCATTCCGCTTGCCGAGGAGATCGGCCTTATCGTGCCGCTCGGCGAATGGGTGCTTCGTCAGGCGTGCGCGCAGGCGGCGACCTGGCCGGACACGCTCTCGATAGCGGTGAATCTGTCGCCGGTGCAGTTTAGAAGCAGCAACCTGGTGCCTGCCGTCGTTTCCGCGCTTGCGAACTCCGGGTTGCCAGCAGGCCGTCTGGAGCTGGAGATCACAGAGTCCGTTCTGCTTCAGGAGAGCGAGGGCAATCTCGCCACGCTGCATCAGCTCCGCGCGCTCGGGGCTCACATCGCCATGGATGATTTCGGCACCGGCTATTCCAGCCTGGGTTATCTGCGCAGTTTTCCATTCGACAAAATCAAGATCGACCAGACCTTCGTGCGTGAACTCGATAACAACCCCGACTGCATCGCGATCATCAGCGCCGTGACCGGCCTTGGGGCGCGCCTCGGCATCCGGACCCTTGCCGAAGGCGTCGAGACGCAGGAGCAGCTCGAACAGCTCCGCGCCGAAGGCTGCACGGAAGTTCAGGGCTATCTGTTCAGCGAGCCCGTCCCGGCCTCGGATCTGAGGCAGCTTCTGGAAGTCTGTCGCAGACGCGAAAGGGCTGCCTAGCAAGGGTGACGGCCAGGGAGACACCCGGCGTCAGACCGGACTCCCTCTCGCTCCTCGCCAATATCCGCGCCGCGGGCTACTGATCCCTATCCATACGGACGATCATGAGCGCGATGCGCCGCCACTCTACCACTTGGCCGTCGCGTGCTTCAGAAGCGCCTCCAGCTCTATTCCGGACCCGACGATATCGTCATAGGCCCGCGCATTGCGATGGGCGTCGGGGTGCGCACCCGGCGGCGAGCCGCCTGCCTCGACCTGGCGCGTCGCTTCAAGCATCAGCCGGCGCATCAGAATGATCGCCTTGTCGGAACTGCCGAGAAACTCCTTGGAGCGGTCCACGATCCTGCCCATTCCCTCCTGCAACGCGAAGTCCTGGGTATTGATGCCGACCACGCCGCTGAAATTGCCCTGCTTCTGCAAGCTCCGGTCAACAAGGAAATCGTTTTCCATGTTCCGCTTCAGGCGAAACGTGCCGGGTATGAGATCGTCCTCGCCGCGGCCAAAGAACTCCTCGGTTTCCCTGATGAAGGAATCCGATAGCGGAACGCTTTCGTCGTAGCTGTACATGATATTGTAGACATGGGTGTTCTCATCGTCGATGGGCACCCAGACATGCCCGTCGATGGTCGGCACCGGCTGCCGCTCCCCTGTCGATGCGACAACGCTCGGCCGCACCTGCTGGGCGGGCATCATATACTGATAGATGCGGACATAGCGCCGATCCGCCGGGAGATTGCGGCGCGATACATAATAATACCCATAATCGGTGACTTCCACATCGAGGCGCGGAGAGCCGTCTTCCTGCGAAAGCCGCGTCACGTCATTGCGGTCGTCGCGATGAAGATAAGACACATGGGCGGTATCCAGTCCTCCCTCGAGCCCCTGAAGATAGTTGCATCCTTCATAGGTCTTGGACACATGACGATGGGTTGCAGGAACACGAAGCCATTCATAGTCCGGCGGCGGCGGCATCTGTTCCGCCGGCCCCATGTAGGTCCAGACCAGGCCGCCTTTTTCCGCTGTGGGATACGCCTTGATCCTTGCCTTTTCGCGCAGCGCGCTTCCCGGCGGCTCCGTCGGCATATCGACGCACTCGCCATGGCGGTTGAACTTCCAGCCGTGATAGACGCAGCGCATGCCGCATTCCTCGTTGCGGCCGAAGAACATCGGTGCCCGCCGGTGCCGGCAATAGGCATCGATAAGCCCCACCTTGCCCTCAGTGTCGCGAAAGGCAACGAGATCCTCTCCCAGAATGCGCACCCGCACCGGCGCACCATCGGCCTCAGGCAGCTCGGATGAGAGAAGCGCGGGCTGCCAGTAGCGTCTGAACAGCTCGCCGGCGGGCGTTCCCGGCCCCACACGCACCAGACGTTCGTTATCCTCGGCCTTCAGCATAGCAAAATCCTGGGTTGGGAAACGGGCTTCAGAGCGTCGGTATTTTTGCGATCTCGACGATCGCTTTCCATTTTTTGATTTCTGCGGCAGTGAAGGTCCGGAACGCCTCGCCGTTCACGCCGGGCCAGGGTACATATCCCATCGCGGCAAACTTCACGCGCGTCGCCTCGCTGCGCACGGATTCCTCGATCCATCCCGCCAGCTTCGCCTTGACATGCTCCGGCGTGCCGCGCGGGGCCCAGACGCCGAACCAGGAATAGAGATCGAAGTCTTCAAGCCCGACCTCCCGGGCGCCCGGAACACCTTCTGCAACCGGCGAGCGCTCCGCCGTGGTCAACGCCAGCAGCTTTCCGCGACGGAAGGTCAGGTCCGATACGAAGAAGTCGATTTCGCCGGCCGCCAGTGCGGCATGGGTGTCGGGAATGGATTTGAAGGCAACGCCGACAGCTTCAAGGTTGAGTCTCTGCTTGAGAAGCTCGGCCGCCGCCAGGGAAATGCTGTTCGGATATCCGAAAAGCGCGCGGCCTTTCTTTTCCCGGATCATCTTCACCAGTTCGGCAAAGCTCCCGATCTTGGAATTCTCGGCAACGGCGAAGGCGAAAGGCGTCGTAATGGTGGACGTGATGGGATCGAAATCGGCGAGCGGATCGAACGGCAAGCTCTTGAAGATCGCCGAATTGATCGCGAAGGCCGAGCTGCCCGAACCCATGAGCACCGTGTAGCCGTCCGGCCTGGCCTGCGCCACGCGCTGCGAAGCGATATTCGTCAGCGCCCCCACCTTGTTTTCAACAATGACGGTCTGCCCCGATTTATGGCGAACGGCTTCCGAGAAGTGGCGCGCGATGATGTCCGGCCCCGAACCGGCCGCATTCCCGTTCACGACCGTGATCTGACGGTTGGGATAGGCTTCTTCCGCATGTATCGACGCCGGAGCGCTCACAATGAGGATGGCGGCGGCCAGCAGAAGGCTCCGGCGGCGGCGGTTTTGAATTTCCATGGTCTCTCTCCCAGTAGAGTTGTCGTTCTGATTTTTGGTGTCGGGCCGTCACGCACCGCCCGTGCACATCAGGATCTGACCGGTGATGAACGAGGCGTCGTCGCTGGCGAGAAAGGCGATCGCGGCCGCCTGTTCCTCGGGCGTGCCCTGCCGGCCCATGATCGTCTTGTCGAACTGCCGCGCTTCCGTGAGATAGCTCTCGGCATTCTGCGCCGCTTCCGCGCTTTCGCCCGGCCGGATGAGCAGGCGCGATGTCACGCGGTCCGCGATGGCCGTGCTTCCGGGCGCGACCGCGTTGATACGGATGTTGTGCCGCGCATTCTCGGTGGCCAGCGAGCGGGTGAGCGCTTCGACACCCCCCTTCGATACCGCATAAGGCGTCCGGTACAGGCCGCCTTCCACGATCTGTGAACTGAGATTGACGATCGCGCCAGATTTGGCGGAAATCATGTGAGGCAGCGCCGCCCGGCAACACCAGAGAGCGGAATAGAGCGAGCGTTGCAGCTCCAGTTCGATCTGCTCCTCGCTATAGAGGTCGTAAGGCTGCCACCAGATCGTTCCGCCGACCACGTTGATCAGCACGTCGATCCTGCCGCTCTCCGCGACAACCTCGCCCATCAGCGTTTCGCATGCTGCATAGCGCGTCAGATCGGCGATGACCGCACGCGCATCCACGCCCGCTTCGGACAGGATCGCCACGGTTTCCCTGGCGGTATCCTCGATGTGATCCACGACCACGATCGATCCGCCTTCGGCCCCGAGACGCTTGGCCGCCGCGCGGCCAATGCCCTGCCCCGCTCCCGTGACGATGCACACCTTTCCGGCGAAACGCCGGGCACCTGCGGCCCTGCTATCCAGCACAGCTCCTCCCGCGTCCCGATGCCGGCTCCGCGCCGCCTTCGGGATCGGACCTTCTTTAGAAGTCTTCCCGACAGGCGGACAAATACCGAATTTTATAGACTGATATAAATAATTCTAATATCAATGAGCCATGACGGCTTTGGCGGATCTGCGTGCGCTCAGATATTTTCTGACGGTTGTTCAGACCGGCAGCTTTCTGGCCGCCAGCCGCGCGCTGTATCTGTCCCAGCCTGCGCTCAGTCATCAGATCCGGAAGCTTGAGGATTTGATCGGCGTCGAATTGCTGATCCGCCATTCCCGCGGGGTCCGGCCAACGCCTGCCGGCGTCGAACTCGCAGGTCAGGTCGAACAGATATTCGCGCTCCTGCACGACACCGAAAGTAAAATGCGATCCTTCCGGGACGAGATCGCCGGCCAGTTGACGATCGGCGTCACGCCCTCGGTCGGCGAGATTCTGGCGCCTCGATTCATCGAGCTATGCAAGGCGCAGCCCCGGCTGGAGATCACTCTCAAACAGGGCCACAGCTCGGACATTTTCGCGGATGTCATGGAGGGCAAACTCGCGGCGGCTTTCTGCTTCGAGCCTCCCGCCAAACGGGCCGTCTCCCGGCTGCCTCTTTATCGGGAGCCGCTTTTCCTCGTCGGTCCGGCAGGCGTTATCGGCAACACATCCAGACCCATACCCTTCAGGCGGCTGACAGAGTTTCCTCTGCTGCTCGACAGCCGCTCGCAGGTTTTCCGGCGAAGCGTGGAGGCCGCGGCCGCAAGCGAAAAGGTCCCATTGAACATCAGCGCCGAGATCGACGATGTCTTTCTGAAGAAAGGCGTCATGACGCGGCACGGCACCGCCGTCATCGTGCTGTTTTCGACGTTACGCGATGCGCTCAGGTCTGGCGCCATGCGCGGGCGTGAAATCACGTCGCCCGCAATCACGGTCACCATGAACTTCGTCGTCAGGAAAGACGTTCCCGACAAGGTTTCCGATTTTCTGAAGGCCATGGCGCGGGAAGTCGTTTCGGAATACCGACACAGTTCCGAGCTGCGCTGGCTCGCACTTTGATCCGCTCCGCGATCTTCCCTTGCGGCGATCACTGATGGCCGGGTCGCACCCGGCCGGTGAAAGCCCGCCAGGTGCATATCCGGAGCATGGCGTGCAATCAGCCGCTCAATTCGCAGCGACCGCCGCAGCCATCACCTTGGCGGTCTCGTCATAGTGCCGCCAGAGGTCCGGATCGACCGGGTTCGGCGCGCCGAAATAGCCATCCGGCGTCAGGCGGCGTGCCTGTTCGGCGCCCTTGCGCCACTCCTGAAGGTCCTCGATGGTCAGGCGGGTCGGCTCCAGCCCGCGCAGCGCGCCATAGTCCACCGTGTCCGGGAAATAGCGCACGATGGCGGCGGTCTCATATTCGTCGGCATGGACGCCGAGAATGCCCGTCAGCTTGAAATCCTCCAGCGCCGGCACCGGCTCCCACGGCACCCAGATCGGCTCCTTGCCAGTGAGGCCGATGCGCTCATACATCCGCCAGCGGAACGGCGCATAAAGCCAGCGCGCGCCGGTACGCCCATTGGCATGCAGCGCCGTCAGCACATCCCGGATCATCTCGTTGTGGACGCGGTCGCCATGATGGCTGACGATCAGCACTTCCTCGAAGCCGTTGCCGACCAGCGACTCGACCACGTCCGTCAGCAGCATGGCCGAGGTTTCCGGGCGGATGCGGAAGGAGCCGGTGAATTCAGCGAGAATGCCGTTGATACCCCAGTAGAACGGCGGGGCGATCACGGCCTCGCGGCCGGCCTCTGCCATGTAGCGGCGCGTGAGGCGGCACAGTTCCAGCGCGATGAAGGCGTCGGTGCCGAGCGGCAGATGCGGCCCATGGCATTCGATGACGCCGACAGGCAGCAGCGCCACGGCCTTGTTGGCTGCGGCCTCCTTGAGCTGCGCGGCGGTCATCTCCGCGATGGTGTCCTTGAGCAAGGCACAGTCGGCCATCGGCAATCTCCCTCTCCTGCGCGATCAGACGGTGATCAGCGCCTGCACTTTTCCAAAATCGGCGAGCAGCTCGTCCGAACGTCCTTCCAGCACGATGCGGCCACGGTCCAGCACGATGGCGCGGTCGCTCAGCCGCAAGGCGTCCTCGGCATGCTGCTCGACCAGCACCGTGGCAAAGCCGCTGTCCGCCCGCAAGCGGCGCAGCGTCTCCTCCAGCTCCTCGACGATGACCGGTGCGAGCCCCTCGAACGGCTCGTCCAGCAGCAGCATGCGCGGATTGGTCATCAGCGTGCGGCCGATGGCGAGCATCTGCTGCTCGCCGCCGGAAAGCTTGTCGCCCATGTTGCGGCGGCGCTCCGCGAGGCGCGGAAACAGCTCGTAAACCTGCCGCAGGTCGAACCGGCCCGGCCGGCGCGCCACCAGCAGATTCTCGTCCACCGTCAGCGACGGGAAGATATCGCGCTCCTGCGGCACCCAGCCGAGCCCGAGCCGGACCCGCTCATACGGCGCCAGCCCGCTGAAATCCGCGCCGTCCCAGCGCAGCACGCCGGCGAAGCGGCGGACATGGCCCATGATGGCGAGCATCAACGTCGTCTTGCCGACGCCGTTGCGGCCGAGCACGGCGAGCCCCTCGCCTTCGCTGAGCGAAAGATCGAGATTCTCGATGACGACGGCTTCGCCATAGCCGGCGGACAGGCCCTGGATCTCAAGCAGCGGCATGATGCCCCCGTCGTCCCAGATAGACCTGCCGCACCCGGTCGTCGGCGGAGATTTCAGCCGGCGTTCCTTCCGTCATGATCTGCCCCCCGACCAGCACCGTGATGCGCTCGGCGAAGCGGAACACCAGTCCCATGTCGTGCTCCACGAACAGCAGCGTCAGGTCCCGCGGCAGAGCGTGGATGCGCTCAAAGATGGATTCGCTCTGCGCCGCCGGCACGCCGGCCGCCGGCTCGTCCAGCACCAGCACGCGCGGCTTGGTCGCCAGCGCGATGGCGATCTCGATCAGGCGCTGCGCGCCATAGGGCAGCGAATGGACCGGCCGATCCGCCAGCGCGTCGAGATGCACGAAGGCAAGGTGCGAACGGGCCTCGTCGATCACCGCCTTGTCCGACGCGGCGAGCCGCCAGAAGGCGCGGGTCTTGCGCTCGCGCTCGAAGATGGCGAGCGTCACGTTCTCCAGCACGGTGAGGCCGCGGAACAACTGGTTGATCTGGAAGGTGCGCGCAAGGCCATGGCGCACCCGTGCGGCCTGCGACAGATGGGTGACATCCTCGCCGCCGATGCACACGGTGCCGGAACTCGCCGGGATCGCGCCGGTGAGCGCGTGAACCAGCGAGGTCTTGCCGGCGCCGTTCGGGCCAATCAAAGCATGGCGCGTGCCGGCCGCCACCGTGAGCGAGACGTCGCCGACGGCGGTGAAATTGCCGAACCGGACCGTCAGCCCGGAGGTCTCGATGGCCGTGATCATGCGCGGCGCTCCATGCGGCGAGCGAGGCCGGCGAGCGCGCCGGCGATACCGCTGCGCAGAACGAAGACGGACAGCATCAGCACGATGCCGATGCCGAGATGCCAGTATTTCGGGCTGATGACGGACAGCATGTCCTTGAGATAACCGAAGGTCGCCGCGCCCAGCACCACGCCCGGGATGCTGCCGGTGCCGCCGAGGGTCGCCATCATCATCACTTCGGCCGACCGCTCGAAGCCGAGCATGTCCAGCGAGGCAAAGCGGCTGGTCTGCGCCAGCAGCGCGCCGGCGATGCCGGCGATGGCGCCGGACATGATGTAGGTCACGGCCAGATGACGATTCACCGGCGCACCGATGGCGTGCATGCGGCGGACATTCTCACGGATGCCGCGCAGCGCGACACCGAAGGGCGACGACGTGACCAGCAGCAGAAAGAGATACACGACCGCCAGCACGGCAAGGGTGTACCAGAACGCCGTCTTACCCATGAAATCGAACGCATAAAGCCCGAACAGCCGGCCGACCTCGAAATCGGGCATGCCGTCCGCGCCGCCGGTCAGCCAGTTGGCCTTGTTGGCCGCCTCGAAGAACAGGAAGCCGATGCCCAGCGTGACCAGCAGCCGCGTGAGGTCGTTGCCGACCACGACGATGCGGGTCAGCAGCCCCGCCACCGCGCCGCTGACGAGAAAGGCGAGCACGAGGACGACGAGCGGATCGGACACGCCATGCCTGCCGAGAATGGCGGTCGTATAGGCGCCGATGCCGAAAAACACCGCATGGCCGAGCGACACGACGCCGGCATGGCCCTGCAACAGGTCGTAAGACAGGGCGAAGATCGCCAGAATGAACAGATGCGCGATCAGGCCGAGCTGGCCGGGAAACAGGAAGTAGCTCGCCACCGCGACCAGAAAGAGCGGCAGGCCGATGCCGATGCGCATGACGCTGCTGGTGACGCTGCTGGTGACGCTGTTCATGCCGTGCGCCCTCCCGCGAGACCCTTGGGGAAAAACACCATCATCACCACCAGCACCGCATAGATGACGAAGCCGCCGATCTCCGGCACGAAATATTTGAACAGGGCATCGATCACCCCAATGAAGATCGCCGCGATGAAGGAACCGGCAATCGACCCCGGCCCGCCGATCGCCACCACCATCAGCACGATGACGAGATATTTGAGCGGAAAGGTCGGATCGAGACCGAGGAAGCCGACCGCCAGCGCGCCGCCAAGGCCAGCGAAGGCCGCGCCGAGGCCGAAAGTCAGCGAGAACAGCAGCGACACGTTGATGCCCATGCCTTCGGCGGTGCGGCGGCTGTCGACCGCCGCGCGCACCCTGGCGCCATAGAGCGTGTAGCTGAACAGGGCGATCAGCGCAGCGGCCGCCACGAGCCCCGCGCCGATGAGGAAGATGCGATAACCCGTGATGTCGATGCCGAGCACGGAAATGCGTTGAGCGAGCCAGCCCGGCAGCAGCATGGGCTGCTGCTGCGGTCCGAAAATGATGTTCGCCACGGCGCCGGCCGCGAAGGCGAGGCCGATGGAGAACAGCACCTGCTGCAATTCCGGCATGGGATAAACATGCCGGATCACAAGCTTCTCGGCCACGGCGCCGAACAGGCCGGTCGCGAGAAACGCGACCGGCAGGAGCAGGAGGAAAGGAACGCCATAGCCGTTCATCAGGGTCACTGCCACGTAGCCGCCGAACATCGCGAAGGCGCCGTGAGCGAGATTGATGAAGCGCATCAGGCCGAGCGTCACCGACAGGCCGATGGAGAACAGAAACAACAGCATTCCATAGGCGATGCCATCGACGATGACGGAGACGATTCCGGCCATGAGTCAGTTTGCCTTAGTTTGCCGTCCCCTTGATATTCTCGAAGGCTTCCTCAGTGGCGTTGACCCACTTGCCGTCCTTCTGAACACCGCGGCGGATATACATGTTCTGCACGATGTCGCGGGTCTTGGGGTCGATCGAGATCGGGCCGCGCGGGCTGTCGATCTTCGCTTCCTTGAGGGCGGCGAGGAGGGAGTCCGCATCGGTCTTGCCGCCGGTCTTCTCCAGCGCCTGATAGATCAGCGCCATGCCGTCATAGCCCTGAACGGTGCGCGCGCTGGGCACCGCATTCGCTCCCATCATGTCATGGAAGCCTTTCAGGAACTTCTCGTTGGCCGGGTTCTTCAGGTCCGGCTGGTAGTTCAGCGAAGACACGACGCCGTCCACCGCATCGCCCATGGCGGCGAGCATGCTCTCGTCCACCACATCGCCACTGACGATGAGCTTGATGCCGGCCTTGGCGAGGTTGCGCTCCTTCGCCTGCTTCATGAAGGCCACCGAGACGTCGCCGCCAGGGTTGAAGGCAAAGATGGCTTCCGGCTTGGCCTCGATCGCCCGTTGCAGGAACGGCGAATATTCCATCGCGGAAACGGGCGTGCGCGCGCCGCCGATGATCTTGCCGCCGCCGCCTTCGAAGACCTTCTTGAAGGCATTTTCCATTTCGATGCCGGGCGCGAAATCCGCCACCAGTGTATAAACGGTCTTGATGTTGTTCTTGAGCGCCCAGCGTGCCAGCGGCTCGGCGAACTGCGCGGCGGTGATCGAGACGCGGACGAAATATTCCGAACGCGGCAGCACCGCAGCGCCGGTGGCATTGACGAGAATGGCCGGCTTCTTGGCCTCGTTCAGCAGCGTTGCAACCGACATCGCGGTGGGCGTGAAGCTGTAGCCGAGGATGACATCGGCGCCGTTGCGCACGATCAGTTCCTGCGTCAGGCGGCGGGCAAGGTCGCCAGAGCCGGGGCCCTGATCGTCGCGCACGACCATCTCGACAGGAACGCCGGCAGCCGAGTTTCCATGAAGCTTCTGATAAAGCTTCATGCCATCCTCGTAATGCCGGCCCTGATCCGCATAGGTTCCGGACAACGGCAGCACGACGCCGACCGTCAGCTTCTTCTGCTGAGCCTGTGCGCTCCCGCCCCAGATCAACGCTGCTGTGGCGAGCGAAACCGCAACGCCGAGCGACAACTTCATTCTGTTCATTTTCCCGCCTCTGAATGACGCGTCAAAAAAACATGACAAGATCAGTCATTCCGATCTTGCTTTCACAGCATGACAGGGCGGTCGCAGGGAATTCAAGCCCGCATTCGATTCAGCCGCGGAATTGTACGATCAAATCAGCTCGCACCCGCGAATGGATCGGTCGTACGTTTGCGGATGTTCACAAAAGACAAGAAAGATTCTAAAATAACAAACATGGGTGTCTCGGCCGCTGCCGGACCCGGATCACACCGGAGAGCGGCGCAGGCGGCGCGAAGTCCTCAAGCAGCCGTATGTGGTCGTCCGGCAAACATCGCTCTCCGGCCTATCGCGAACGACGGCCGGCGGGCGGCGGAGGGCGGCTTTGCGCCCTATGACGCAAGCCGCCGATTGCACGCCAGAGCGCTTTCGGGCGGTGCGGGGACCGCTGCGTGCAAGAAACAACTCACAACAAAACGCGTCACAACAAAACTGGAGCTTTGGCTTTGATTCTATCAAAGCCAGAAATGCCCTAGCTCGCGAGCGGCATCGGATCGTCCGCCGGCGCGGGGATGTCGAAAACATTCGCCGTGAGGCACGTCATCGCGAAGCTGCCGGTGGCGGCGGTCATCGCGATCAGCCTGTCCTGACCCAGCACCTTCACCGCCTGCGCATAGGTCTCGTCCGAAAGAGTTCTGCGGTCCATCATCTCCCGGGCGGCCGCATAACACATGGCCTCGGCAGCGTCGGGCAGGTCCGGCGTCTCGCCCGCATTGATGGCCTTGATCGCCGCCTCCGGTATGCCGGCCTGCAACGAGGCCCGCACCTGCGCGAACCAGGGGTAGCGCGCGCTGAAATGCCGGGCGACGACAAGGTTCACAACCTGCTGTTCGCGGCGCGAGAGCGGCGTCCCGGCAAACGCCTCGCGCAGGCCCTGCGCGCCCTCGAACAGCGACGGCAGACGGATATAGGCATAATACGGCCCGCCGAGGGGGCTGCCGGAAGCGACGGCGCTGTCATAGACGCGCGCCTGTTCTTCGGTCATCTCCGACCGGTCGAGGATCTTGATCCGGGACATCTCTCTGAACTCCAGTTTGCGAGGCTGTCTCGCCATTGCGGCGAGCCAGCTTCATCGCATGTCATGACATCACCGCAACAATCGGCGCGCGCGGCGTTCCCCGCCGCGCTAGAGCCCGATGGTGACGGACTTGATCTCGGTGAAGGCTTCGATGCCTTCGCGGCCGCTCTCGCGACCCCAGCCGGACTGTTTGAAGCCGCCGAAAGGAATGTTCGGATCAAGGCCGCCGCCATTGATGCGGACGGTTCCCGCCCGGATCTTCTTCGCCATCTTGTGCGCGACGGAAAGGTCGCGAGTGAAGATGAGCGCCGAAAGGCCGAAGTCCGTATCGTTGGCCTCGCGGGCGATGGCATCGAGATCGTCGTCGGAGAACGACATGGCGCACAGCACCGGCCCGAAGATTTCCTCCCGGCGCACGGACATCTCCGGCGTGGTGCCGGTCAGCACCGTGGGCTGAACGAAATAGCCGGGGCCTGCGCTCCCCGCCTCGGATGCGATCACGGTGGCGCCGGCGTCCCGGCCGGCGCGGACATAACCGTTGATCCGATCAAGCTGATCCTGAGAAATGACCGGCCCCATCTCCGTCGCAGGATCGATGCCGGGTCCGATTTTCATCCGGCTTGCCGTGTCGGCAACGCCATCCACGACCTGATCGAACAGCCGCTCATGCACGAACAGGCGCGAGCCGGCCGCGCAGACCTGCCCGGTGTTCGAGAAGATGCTGCGCGATGCACCCGCGATCGCGGTCGAGACATCCGCATCGGGGAAAACGACCACGGGCGACTTGCCGCCCAGCTCCAGCGTGACCCGCTTGAGATTGCTCGTCGAGGCCCGGACGATCTGCTTGCCGACCTCGGCGGAACCGGTGAAGGAAATCTTGTCCACGCCCGGATGGTCCACCAGCGCCGCGCCGGTCTCCCCGAAGCCGGTGACGATGTTGACGACGCCGGCCGGAATGCCGACATCCTGAACCAGTTCTCCGAACCGCAGCGCCGACAGCGGGGTCTGCTCGGCGGGCTTGAGAATGACCGTGCATCCCGCGGCCAGCGCGGGGGCCACCTTACTGGCGACCATCAGCAGCGGCATGTTCCAGGGCACGATCAGCCCCGCGACGCCGACCGGCTCGCGCAGCGTGAAAGAATGGAACATCTGCGGGTTCTGGCCCGCCATCGCCAGCGTCTCGCCGGAGAGCTTGGTCGCCCAGCCGGCGTAATACCGCAGGCGGTCCACGGAGCCGGCGACATTGATCCCGCGCGCCATGGTGATCGGCATGCCGTTGTCCAGCGTGTCGAGCAGGGCGAATTCGTCCGTGGCGTCCTCCAGGGCATCGGCAAGCCGCAGCAGCAGCCGGGACCGCTCGGATGGAGACATGCGCGACCACGGCCCGTCGTCGAAAGCCTTGCGCGCAGCGCGGACGGCGCGGTCAACATCCCCGGCGTTCCCCTCCGCCACGCGCGCGATGACCTGGCCGGTCGCGGGATTGAACACATCGAACCGCTTCCCCGAAGCCGGCTCGATCCATTCCCCGTCGATCAGATGACAATGCGCCTTCTGGAGAAATCCCGTGATTTGCTGGCCTCCGGTGTGAAGGTCTGGCTGGATGTTCATCGCGTCCTCCCCTGTCAGCCGATCCGCTTGTCGTTGCCCGGCGCAAAGCCTCATGCCTTGCCGGAACCCTGGAAGCCCCGGCAGGCGGCGCCTGCACCCGGCCGCGGAGAGCATGATGCTTCAAAGCCGATCGGCAGCGCCGGCGTCAAGGTCGGATTGCCGCAATCCCGCGCGCCGCCCGCAGCCGCCGCGCCGGCTGTCATCATCCCGCCGTGCCCATCTCGCTCTCGTCGTCGATCTCGCCGCCGTCCAGCGGCGCCGTGAGCGCAGAGAGAAGCGCGAGAAGCTGTGCGCGCCGTTCCTGCCCGATGGAGGCGGCAACCTTGTCTTCATGAACGGCGTTCAATGCGTCGAGAGTCTTGAGCAGCTTTCTGCCGCTCGCGGTGAGATAGAGCGCATAGGACCTGCGGTCGGTTGCGGCGGTTCTTTCAGCAAGGCCGCGGCGCTCCAGCGCATCGATGAGCGCCACGAAATTGGCGCGCTTGATGTTGAGCGCGTCGCTGACCTGCGTTTGCTTGAGGCCCGGGTTGCGTCCGATCACGAGCAGCACGGAATACTGGGCCGGAGTGACATCCAGGCTCGCGAAAGTGTCGCGAAAGTTTTTGAAGACCGCGAGCTGCGCACGCCGCAGGGCATAGCCGAGCGATTGGGACAACTGTCCGAAATCAACCTCCGCCGACGTATCGCCGGCATCGGCAGCCAGCCGCCTCCCCTTCCTGGTCATGGTCGCCCCATTCTGACTGGGCCGAAGCAGGCGACAGATTCGTCAACCTTGCAACGCCTCATTGCCTCACAAAATTCATTCCAGTTTCAGCATCTTTCAATACGCCGATCGATGCCGCCCGTGAATCCCGAGCCAATTGACTCGGGTCAAAATCGTTATACGCTATAATCAATATCAGATCGGCCAGCAGAGTCGGCTGGTTCAGAGGGAGAAAACGTCATGATCAGGGCTGGACTCGCGCTTGCGGCGGCGCTTTCGTTGCTATCTTCAACGGCCTCTGCGCAGATCGCAGGGGACAAGATCAGGATCGGCGTGCTGACCGATCTCTCCGGCTTCTATGAATCGGGGACCGGCCATGGCTCCGTCGAGGCGGTCAAGATGGCCGTCGAAGAATTCGGCGGCCAGATCCACGGCAAACCCATCGAAGTCATCGCCGGCGACCATCAGAACAAGCCCGACATCGGCGCGTCCATCGCCAACCGCTGGTTTGACGTGGACAAGGTCGACGTGATCGCGGAACTCGTCAATTCCGCCGTGGCTTTCGCGGTGCTCGACATCGCCAAGCAGAAGAACAAGGCGATCCTGCTCGCGGGCGCCGGCTCGGCCGACTTCACGGGCAAGGCCTGCGCGCCGGACAACAGCGTGCATTGGGTCTACGACACTTACGAACTCGGCGCCGCGGCCGGCGCGGCCGTGCCGCAGCTCGGCAAGAAATGGTTCCTCATCAGCGCCGACTATGCCTTCGGCGCCGCGCTGGAAGCCGGCGTGCGGAGCGCGCTTGAAAAGGCCGGCGCCGCCGTGGTCGGCTCCGTGAAACACCCGATCGGCAGCAACGACTTCTCGTCCTATGTGCTTCAGGCCCAGGCTTCCGGCGCGGACGTGATCGCGCTGAACAATGGCGGCGACGACACCATCAACGGCCTGAAGGCGATCCGCGAATTCGGCCTCAAAGGCAAGGTCGTCGGCTTCGGTCTCGACAGCCCGCTGTCGATCCGGGCCATGGGACTCGAAACCGCGCAGGGCGCCTATAACGTCAATCCGTGGGTGGTCGGCGACGATGCCGATACCAAGAAATGGGTCGACACGTTCATCCAGCGCCGCAAGGTCTTCCCCGGCTCGTTCCAGGTCGGCGTCTACTCTGCCGCGCGCAGCTATCTGAAAGCCGTCGAGGCCGCCAATTCCACGGACTCCAAGGTGGTCATCGCCAAGATGCGCGAAATGAAGGTGGACGATGTGTTCACCCGCGACGGCTTCCTGCGGCCGGACGGACGCATGGTCCATAGCGTCGCGCTGACGCAGATCAAGACGCCCGGCGAGTCGAAGGGCGAGTGGGACCTGACGAAGGTTGTCAGCAAGCTCAAGGGCGAGGATGTCTTCCGCCCGCTGAAGGACGGCGGCTGCCCCGCGCTCGCCGGCAAATAAAGCGTCAATGCATACGCTCCCGCCGCCATCGTGACGGCGGGAGCGGCATTTCAGGTGTGCCCGTGTCCCAGCCTCCCCGCGAACCTCCGACCGATCCGAATGCTCTCGCCGCGCAGAACACCCGTCATACCGCCCCGTTCGCGCCAGGGCTGCGGGCAGATGCCGCCGACGCCGCGCCCATCCTCCGGCTTGACGATGTGTCGAAGGATTTTCTTGGCTTCTCTGCGGTCCGCCACCTGACGCTTGATGTGAAGCCGGGCACGATCCACGCGCTGATCGGCCCGAACGGCGCCGGCAAGACCACGGTGTTCAACCTCGCCACCAAGTTCCTGCAACCGTCCTCGGGCCGCATCCTGTTCAAGGGACAGGACATCACCCGCACGGAGCCAGCCGCCGTGGCGCGCCTCGGCATGGTGCGTTCGTTCCAGATCTCGGCGGTGTTCGGCCAGCTTACCGCGCTGGAGAATGTGCGCATCGCCTTGCAGCGCAAGCGCAGCGACGGCTTCTATTTCTGGCGCAGCGACCGCATCCTGCACGAGATGGACGATCGCGCCCGCGCCCTCCTCGCCGAGGTGGGCCTCGAAAGCTATGCCGGGATCAAGGCGATCGAAATGTCCTACGGCCGGCGCCGGGCGCTGGAGCTGGCGACCACGCTCGCGCTCGATCCCGAACTGATGCTGCTGGACGAGCCGATGTCCGGCCTCGGCCAGGAGGATGTCGGGCGCATCGCCGCGCTGATCCGGGCCAGCGCAGCTTCCCGCACCATCCTCATGGTCGAGCATAACCTCTCCGTCGTCGCCGATCTGTCGGACCGCATCACCGTGCTGGCGCGCGGCGAGATTCTGGCCGACGGGCGCTATGCCGACCTCGTCAAGAATCCGGCCGTGATCGAGGCCTATCTGGGGTCCGACCATGGCTGAGGCGCGCTCGCTACAGATCGACAATCTTCACGCCTATTACGGCGATTCCCATGTGCTGCACGGCGTGTCGCTGGACGTGAAGCCGGGCGAGGTCGTCACCATTCTCGGCCGCAACGGCGCTGGAAAGACCACGACGCTGCGCGCCGTCATGGGCCTGATCGAGCGGCGCACCGGTTCGATCCGCATTTCCGGCGACGAGGTCATCGCCGCGACGCCGGAGAAGATCGCCCGCCACGGCCTCGGCTACGTGCCGGAGGAGCGCGGCATCTATGCGACCCTCGACGTCACGGAGAACCTGTTGCTGCCGCGCAAGATCAACGATCACGGCATGGCGCTCGACGACATCTACCGGCTGTTTCCCAATCTGCACGAGCGCCGGCGCTCCCCGGGCACGAAGCTGTCCGGCGGTGAACAGCAGATGCTGGCCATCGCTCGGGTGCTGCGCACGGGCGCCTCGCTGTTCCTGCTGGACGAACCGACCGAGGGCCTCGCGCCCGTCATCGTGCAGCAGATCGGCCGCGCCATCGAACTGATGAAATCCCAGGGCAACACCATTGTCCTCGTGGAGCAGAATTTCCGCTTCGCCAGTCGCATCGCCGACCGGCATTATGTGATGGAGCGCGGCCTGATCATCGATATGATCCCCGGCGCGGAGGTCGCCGGCCGCCAGACACAGATCCAGCAATATCTCGGCATCTGAAAGGCTCGTCCCGTGACATCCCAAATGATCTTCGGACAGCTGCTGGTGGGCCTCATCAACGGCTCCTTCTACGCGCTGATGGCGCTGGGCTTCGCTGTCATCTTCGGCCTGCTCGGCATCATCAACATCGCCCAGGGCACGTTCTACATGCTCGGCGCATTCGGGGCCTGGATGCTGCTGAACTATGCCGGCATCGGCTATTGGCCGGCGCTCATCCTCTCGCCGCTCGCGGCCGGGCTGCTCGGCATGGCGCTGGAGAAAACGCTGATCTCGCGCATGTACAAGCTCGACCACATCTACGGCCTGCTGCTCACCTTCGGCCTGTTCATGTTCATCATGGGCACCTTCATCTGGCTGTTCCAGACCGCCGGCCGGCCCTATCCCGTGCCCGACGCCCTGCGCGGAGGCTGGAACCTCGGCTTCATGTTCATGCCGAAATACCGGGGCTGGGTGGTGCTGGTGTCGCTGGTGACGTGTTTCGCGACCTGGTACGCCATCGAGAAGACCGCCCTCGGCCGCACCCTGCGCGCCGCGACCGAAAATCCGATGCTGACCCGCGCCTTCGGCATCAACGTGCCGGCGCTGCTCACCTTCGGCTTCGGCGTCGGCGTGGCGCTGGCGGGCCTCGCCGGCGTGCTGGCCGGCCCGATCTATACCGTGAGCCCGCTGATGGGCGGCGAACTCGTCATCGTCGTCTTCGCCATCGTCGTGGTCGGCGGCATGCAGTCCATCCTCGGCGCCATCGTCGTCGGCCTCGCCTTCGGCGTCATCGAGGGATTCACCAAGGTGTTCTATCCGCAAGGAGCGAATCTGGTGATCTTCATCATCATGTTCCTGGTGCTGCTGGTGAAGCCGGCCGGCCTGTTCGGATATCAGAAATGACGATGGCCTCCTCCGCCGACACGCCGCAAACCGA
>DATMEW010000045.1:0-68306 GCA_035556495.1 Xanthobacteraceae bacterium
CGCCTGGGACGCCAGCAAGGACTGGTGGCCCTACACCAAGAACTATGCCGGCGAGTGGGGCACGGTCGCCTATACCAGCGCCTGCAAGGCTTGAGGTATCCAGTCTCATCCGGACGGTGCGCCTGTTCCCCCGCATGGCGCGCCCGACGGTGGCCGTCCGCCGCCCGGCATGGATTGGAGTCATTTCAATCGAGTGCGAAATCCTCTAGGACCGGTCACGGATTGCGTCGGATGGCGGCCGCGGCGTGCCCGAAAGGCACGCCGCGCTGCCGTTCGATGCCGCGCGCAAGAGCCGCCCCCTGAACCCCGGCCAGGACCGGGGAAACAGGACACCGGTCGAGCAGGGCAACAGGACGTTTTCATGCCAACCTATCGTTCCCGCACCACCACCCATGGCCGCAACATGGCCGGCGCCCGTGGCCTCTGGCGTGCCACCGGCATGAAGGACGGCGATTTCGGCAAGCCGATCATCGCGATCGCCAACTCCTTCACCCAGTTCGTGCCGGGGCACGTCCACCTTAAGGATCTGGGCCAGCTGGTCGCCCGCGAGATCGAGAAGGCCGGCGGCGTCGCCAAGGAGTTCAACACGATCGCCGTCGACGACGGCATCGCGATGGGCCACGACGGGATGCTCTACTCGCTGCCGTCGCGCGAGATCATCGCCGACAGCGTCGAATACATGGTCAACGCCCATTGCGCGGACGCCATGGTCTGCATCTCCAACTGCGACAAGATCACCCCCGGCATGCTGATGGCGGCCATGCGCCTCAACGTCCCGGCGGTGTTCGTCTCCGGCGGGCCGATGGAGGCCGGCAAGGTCGTGCTGAACGGCAAGACCCAGTCGCTCGACCTGATCGACGCCATGGTCGCCGCCGCCGACGATGCGGTCAGCGATGCGGATGTGGCCGTGATCGAGCGCTCGGCCTGCCCGACCTGCGGCTCCTGCTCCGGCATGTTCACCGCCAATTCCATGAACTGCCTCACCGAGGCGTTGGGCCTCGCCCTGCCGGGCAACGGCTCCGTGCTGGCGACCCATGCCGACCGCAAGCGGCTGTTCGTCGAGGCCGGCCATCTGATCGTTGATCTTGCCCGCCGCTATTACGAGCAGGACGACGAGAGCGTGCTGCCGCGCCGGATCGCCAGCTTCGGCGCCTTCGAGAATGCGATGACGCTGGACATCTCCATGGGCGGCTCCACCAACACGGTGCTGCATCTGCTGGCCGCCGCCCACGAGGCGGAGCTGGACTTCACCATGGCGGATATCGACCGGCTGTCGCGCCGCGTGCCCGTGCTGTGCAAGGTCGCGCCGGCCATCGCCAACGTGCATATGGAGGATGTCCATCGCGCCGGCGGCATCATGGCGATCCTCGGCGAACTGGACCGCGCCGGCCTCATCAACCGTGACTTGCCGGTGGTCCATGCCGCCTCGCTGGCGGACGCGCTGGCGCAATGGGACATCGTTCAGACATCGAGCGAGACGGTGAAGAACTTCTACCGCGCCGCCCCCGGCGGCGTGCCGACGCAGGTGGCCTTCAGCCAGGACCGGCGCTGGAAGGAACTCGATGACGACCGTGAGAACGGCGTCATCCGCAACGCGCAGCATCCGTTCTCGCAGGACGGCGGCCTTGCGGTGCTTTACGGCAATGTCGCGCTGGACGGCTGCATCGTGAAGACGGCGGGCGTGGACGACAGCATCCTGAAGTTCGCCGGCCCCGCCCGCGTGTTCGAGAGTCAGGACGCCAGTGTGCAGGCGATCCTCACCAACAAGATCAAGGCCGGCGATGTGGTCGTGATCCGCTATGAAGGTCCGCGCGGCGGCCCCGGCATGCAGGAGATGCTGTATCCGACCAGCTATCTGAAATCGAAGGGCCTGGGCGCGGACTGCGCGCTCATCACCGACGGGCGCTTCTCCGGCGGCACCTCGGGCCTGTCCATCGGCCATATCTCGCCGGAAGCGGCGGAGGGCGGGCTCATTGGCCTTGTCCGCGAGGGCGACCGGATCGAGATCGACATTCCGAACCGCACCATCCATCTCGCGGTGGATGATGGCGAACTCGCGCATCGTCGCGCCCAGCAGGAAGAGCTAGGCTGGAAGCCCGCCGAGAAGCGCACCCGCCGCGTCACGACGGCCCTGCGCGCCTATGCGGCGTTCGCCTCCAGCGCCGCCAAGGGCGCGGTGCGTATCGTGCCGGAGTGATGTCTATATCCGCTTTGCGGCGCTTTTTGACGCCGCCTTTTGCGTGCTTCGCGTCGCACGCACAAGTGCTGGGGCGATGGCGCTGCGAGCCGGCCGCCGGTGCTGCCGGCTCGCCTCGTAGGCTGCGACAATATCCGGCGCGACCTCCCGCGCCGGCCGCATGCGGCGCAACATATTATCCGTCAGCGGCGGGCTATCGCCGGCCGGGAGACGTTTGACTTTTTTCATTGCGCTTCAAGCCTCACTGGATAATGCAGCATCTCATCTTCGCGCTTTGATCGAGTTCGCCCAGCCTCAAAAGTTCAAGAACAGTCTTGCCAGCAACCACAGAGCCAAAAGGACCGTCGGCGCGCCAATCAAAACCAATGCGATGATGCTGACTATGCCGTTGCCGATCCACCAGACCCGTTGCGGCGTTCGGAGCCCCAGGCAAGAGGCGGCAAGGTTCAGGACGAAGGTTCCGTAAGCGACGACAGATGAAACCGTCCAGATTGCATGTCCTGCATTGATATATCCCGCGATCCGAAGCTGATTCACCAACTCGCAAATCACGCTGATGATGATCACAAACAGCACAAGCTGCTTGGTGGTGATGTTGGACATGTCGATCAAGCCACCCGCCTGAACTCGATATGCAGTTCCTGCCCCGTTGCGCGGGCGGCCTTTTCGATCTGATCGAGCCGGGAGTCGTGATCGAGGTTCAGCAGCCGGTCCACCTGCGGGGCATGGACGCCGAGCCTGCGGGCAAGGTCGGCCTTACGCGTGCCCGTCGCCATCATGGTCCGATAAAGTTCGAGTTTCGCCGCGACAAGCGCGGAGAGTTCGGCCATGCGCTGCCCGCGTTTGGCGGATGACGGCGCGGGAATATCGCGCCGGTCGCTGATGCGGCCCTGGATCGCCGTGGCGATGGCATCGGCGGCATGGACAAGGGCGTCGTCTACATCTTCACCGAAGCTCGTGACTTCTGGAAAGTCCGGTGCGGTCACCAGCAGGGTGCCGTTGTCGTCCTTGGTGAGTTTCACGGGATAGCGCAGCACGTCAGGTATCCTTGATTTCGAGCTGTTTCGGGATTGCCTTCCAGAGGTTGGTGCCGAGTTCCTTCGATCCGCCATGCTGCGGGAGAACCGAGCGGTGGTCTCCACGCCGGACGATCAGATAGCCGCCTTTGCCGGGCTCGAAAGTGCAGCCATGGCGGGCAAGAAAGCGCTTGGCCTGACTGCTGTTCATGGTAGCGGCACTAACAGAAATGTTGCGATTTTCGCAACATTTCTGTTTCAATTTTCAAATGATGACGCGCCGCGAGACAGCCAAAGAAAATATTCCTTGACTTTATTCCTAGATCGCGCTAACCCTTGCTGTATCCCGCCTCGTTAGCGAGGGGCGTCTGATCAGCGTCATGAGACGCGGGGCGGGATGCGGTGGCCGGGCGCGTGCGCAAGACGCATGCACGTTTCCGGTCGGCGCGTCTGACGGATTCCCGCACGGCCAGCCGCTATGCACCAGCGATGGATAAAAAGGTCCGTCCATCGGGGGCTCCAGTCAGACGGTCAGCCGAACACCGCGCGCGGGGCGCCGGCTATTCCGGCGGACTTGCGGCTCTACTCACTTCGGCAAGCCTCGGTGCCGCGAGGCGCCGAGGTCCGTGGGTCCGGTGCCGGGGAAACCCGGCGACGGAGCCCGGTGTCCCGCGCGCCCTCGCCCTTGAAGAAGGGCAGGGCGGCTCGCCCGCACCTGGCGCCAGTCCGCGTCGGGGCCTTTGTCCTGCCCGGAAGATGGTCTTGCGCAGCCTTGCGCGGCAATCCGGCCCATGGCGGTCCGCATATGCCGGCCGCCCTGCGGCGCGTGGACAAGACGTTCTCCCCGCACCTTTCCGCGCCGCGCGATCTGTGCCATTGGCAGGCAGCCAGAAGGAAGCGGCCGCCTGCCGCCAAGACGAGGGTGTGAACGACCATGCAAGTTGGGCTTTTCGACCATATCGAGCGCGCGGACCGTCCGATCCACACCACTTTCGACGAGCGCCTGACTTTCGCGGTCGCGGCCGACGAGGCCGGCTTTTACTGCCTGCATCTCGCCGAGCATCACGCCACGCCGCTGAACATGGTGCCGGTGCCGGGCGTCTACATGGGCGCGCTGGCGCGGCTGACCAAGCGGATGCGGTTCGGGCCGATGGTCTATCTGCTGCCGCTCTATTCGCCGCTGCGGCTGATCGAGGAGGTCTGCATGCTGGACCATCTCAGCCATGGCCGCATGGAGCTGGGCGTCGGCCGCGGCGTCTCGCCGTTCGAGCTGAATTATCACAAGATCAACCACGAGGACTCCCGCGAGATCTTCGAGGACGCCTATCGCTGCCTCAAGACGGGCCTCTCCGGCGACAAGTTCAGCTACGAGGGCAAGTATTACACCTACAAGGACGTGCCGATGCCGCTGCGGCCGTTGCAGCAGCCGATGCCGGCCTTCTGGTATGGCTCGTCCAACACCACCGGCTCGACCTTCGCGGGGCAGGAAGGCATGCACTTCGCCTCCAACGGCCCGACGGCGCGGGCGAAGGTGAATATCGACGCCTTCCGCGAGGCGCTGGCCAAGCGCGGCGGCGTCGCCCAGCCCAAGGCCGAGTTCAAGGGCGGCTGCGCCATCGGCATCTCCCGCAACATCGTGGTGGCGGATACGGACGAGGAAGCGCGCCGCATCGCGGGTCCCGCGCTCGCACATCTGCACGGCAACCTGAACTATCTGAAAAACCTCAATGTCGGCTCGGATCTTGCCGCGCGGCTCAACATTCCCCATGCGGCGACGCTGGAGGACAGCATCAAGGAAGGCACCGCCATCGTCGGCAGCCCGTCCACGGTGCTGGCGGAGATCGAGAAGCAGGCCGGCGAACTCGGCATCAATTATCTGCTCGCCTACATGTTCTTCGGCACCATGAGCCTGCCGGATGCGCTGCGCTCGCTGCAACTCTTCTCCACGGAAGTGATGCCGAAGCTGAAGGACCTCTGAGTCCGGCGGGCAGCCGTCATCGCGGCCATTGATCGGCATTTGCATCAGCTTTGCATCAATGGCCGCGAAAATCCGAGCCGTTGCGTTCGCAGTGCAGCAAACCTTTTCGGGCATGGTCCGCGCGCGGCCAGAACGGCCGTGCAGGGCAGGGACCAGAAGTCCGTTCATGAACGATCGCCGCCGCGCCGCTCGTCACCGCATCGATCGGCATGCCAAGATTCACTGCGGCGCCGGCTCCCTGCCACGGGACTGCCTCGTCACCGACATTTCCGATACCGGCGTCCGCCTCCACAGCGAGACATTCGCCGTGCCGGACAGTTTCGTGCTCATGCTCTCGGGCGCGGCCACCGACCGGCGGGAATGCCGCGTGGTCTGGCGGCTGGGCTATGAGGTCGGCGCGGAATTCACCGATGTGTTCCAGGCCGGCTTCGCCAGCCGCGCGGCGGCTGGACAGTCGGCGCAGCAGGGCTTCGGCCGGCAGAATTCACGCCGCACGGCCTGAACCTTTCACGGGCACTGGCGTTGATTTGCGCTCTTGCGCAGATCAAGCTCCGTTCATGTCCCGATTGCTCGCCCTGCTCAATTCCCGCGCCGGCACGATGCACGATGTCGGTGCGGCGCGGATCCGCGATGCGCTGAAGGCGCTGGAGCGGGATGGCCGCACGGTCGAGATCCGCATGATCGAGCCGAACCGCATCCGCGCCGAGCTGATGGCGGCGGCCGCGTCGGATTTCGATACGGTGATCATCGGCGGCGGCGACGGCAGCGTGAACTGTGCAGCCGGTATCTTTGCGAAGGCCGGCAAGACGCTCGGCGTGCTGCCCTTCGGCACCGTCAATCTGTTCGCTCGCGATCTTGGAATGCCGGCGGGCGTGGAGGACGCCATCGCGGCGCTGCATGACGCCAGGCCCCGTCGCGTGGATCTTGCCGGTCTGAACGGCCGGCCGTTCCATTCGCTGTCCGGCCTCGGCTTCTTCAGCCAGATGGCGCGGGCGCGGGAGGAGACTCGCGGCCACCCGCTCGGCCGCATGGCGAGTGTCATGGTGGCGGCGTTGCGGGCGATCCGGCGCAGCGGACGCTTCACGATCGATCTGGAGGCGGACGGCCGCAGCGAGCGCGTGGAGGCGCTGGCGGTTCTCGTCACCAACAACCGCTTTGGCGCTGACTGGCGGCGGCCACGGCTCGATGCCGGCGAACTGGAAATCCATATCGTGGAAGACAAGGGGGCGCTGGCGCGGCTCAAGGCCAGCGCCGACCTGCTGACCGGGACGTGGCGCGACAATCCCGGCATCCGCAGCTTCACCGCCCGGGAACTGACAATCGACCGGAGCCGCCAGCGCACATGGATCGCGACAGATGGCGAACTCGCCCGCGCGCGGCTGCCGCTGCGCTACGGGATCAGGCCGGCCGCACTGACGGTGCTCGGCATCGCGGATGTCGGCCCGGCCGCGGACGATGTGGCGGCGGCGACGTCCGCCGAGCCATGATCGCGGCGGGCGCGCGGTATCCTTGATCCTGTCCCGCACGCCATGCGAGAGTTGGCGGCAAGCCGCGGATCATAATCAGGCGGCTGTCTCGGGAGGAACATCATGGCATTTTCGCTTTCAGCGGAAGGCGCGCGCGGCGTCGTCCGCCGCTTGGCCGGCGTCGCCGCGCTGCTTGCTGCCGCCGTCGTCTCGCATGGCGCGCAGGCCCAGTCGGACTGGGACAAGGTGATCGCGGACGGTAAGAAGGAAGGCCGGCTGGTGCTCTACACGGCCTTCGTCGGCCAGCCGAGCACGCGCGCCATCGCCAACGCCTTCACCGCCAAATACGGCATCGCCGTCGAGATCCTCGAAGCGCGCGCCAGCGAGATCCGCGAGCGCGCCCGCGTGGAACAGGCGGCCGGGCGTTACGCCGCCGATGTGATGTTCACGAGCGAGGGCCAAACCAAGCTCTATGACCAGCAGGACAAGACCGTCGCGCCGCTGCCGGAAACTCCGGCGCGCGCCAAGATCAAGAAGGAGTTCAACCTCAAGGTGCCGATGGCGGCGGTGATGAGCATTCCCTACGGCATTCTCGTCAACACCAACCTGGTGAAGGCCGGCGAGGAGCCGAAGACCTGGAACGACCTCACCGATCCGAAATGGAAGGGCAAGATCCTCGCGGACGACACCCGCGCGGTGGGCGGCGGCTTCCTGTGGTTCTTCGCGACCTATGACAAGCTCGGCGGCGAAGCCTTTCACACCAAGGTCGCGGCCAACGCGCCGGTGATGACCCGCGACCAGCGCGAGTCCCAGCGCCGCGTCGCGCGCGGGGAATATGCGATCTATATGCCATTCATCCTGACCGACACGGTGAGCCTCAAGGGGCTTCCTGTGAAGGCGATCATCCCGCCGGAAGGCGTGCCTTACGTGCTTTATGGCAACGTGCTGATGAAGAACGCGCCGCATCCGAACGCGGCGAAGCTCTATATCGACTTTCTCCAGTCGGAGGAGGCGCAGTCGATCTATGCCAAGGAAGGTCATGGCGTGGTGCTGGACGGCATCACCGACAAATTGCCGGAAGAAACACGGCGCACGTCCGAGGCCAAGCTGCTCGGCACGACCGATCCGGACCGGCAGAACGAGCTGATCGAGATCGCCAAGCGCATCTATAAATAAAGGACAGCGCACCGACGCGAGGGCCGGTCCAACGCGGGCCGGCCCTTCGTCGTATCGAGGCTTTGCGACGCGAGGAGGTCCGCGCGCCGGATCGCTCCCGGCTATCTCCTGCGGGAAATCTCGCATGTCCCGCAAAAAATTTTGTCGGGATGCCCGCCTGGAGCAACGCATTATAACGAATGTTAAAGCGTGGGGTTCTGAACTCGCGTAACCCCGACCCGGATTTTCAACGGGTCTGGCCGTCGCAGTGACCAATGCTCTATTTCATCGGCTTGGCGAAGCGGCGGCTCTTGCGCCGTCCGAGCGAACCGTCCTGGAAGAAGCGCTCCGCCGGTTTCGTCAGGTGCCCGCCCGCCATGATATTATCCGCGATGGCGAGCGGCCGACGGACAGCACGGTGCTTCTCGAAGGCTTCGCCTGCCGCTACAAGCTTCTGTCCGGCGGCAGGCGGCAGATCCTGGCTTTTCTCATTCCCGGCGATATCTGCGATCTTCAGCTTCTGGTCATGGACAGCATGGACCATAGCGTCGCCACGCTGACGCCGTGCAGGGTCGCATCCTTCCCGCGCAAGACCATCGATCATCTTTGCGAATTGTCGCCGGCGCTGCTGCGGCGGCTGTGGCGCGAAACCGTGCTCGATGCCGCGATCCATCGGGAGTGGATCGCGAGCCTTGGCCGCCGCTCGCCCTATGAGCGGGTCGCCCATCTGTTCTGCGAGCTGACGCATCGCCTGCAAGCCATCGGCGCCGTCCGGGAGGGACGGTTCGAGTTTCCGATGACGCAGGCCGATCTCGGAGACGCGGTGGGCCTCTCCGTGGTGCATGTGAACCGCACGCTTCAGCAGATGCGGGCGGATGGCCTGATCACGCTGCGGGCCAATGTTCTGACGATTCTGGACGAAGCGCGCCTGAAGGCCGCGGCCCGGTTTTCGGGGGATTTTCTCGGTGCCGGCGTCGCCGTTGCGCCCGAACAGGGCTGAGCGTGGTGCCCGCGCCGCATCGGGCGGTGCAGGTGAGCCGGAAGTTCCATTTTTACGCTGCCACGGGAATGCCCGAAAGTCGCCTTGTTTGGCCGACACAACGCCCCATCGCCAACGAGCGGAGCGGATCTGATGCGGCATGCTTTTCTTGCGGCCGGCCTTTTGGCCCTGGCGACCCCGTCCTTTTCGCAGGAAGCCGCACAGGAAAGCCCTGTTTCCGCCTACGCTCCGGTAACCGCCAATACGCTCCCTGCCGAATTGCAGGATTCGCCGATCGCCCGGGCCTATCAGCAGGCGGCAGCGTCTGCCCATGTCGAGCCGGAGGCGGCTGCCGAAGAAAACGACGAGATGGCGGCCGTGCCGCTGCCGCAGCAGCGTCCGGATCGTGCATCGCGTGCCGTGGCTGCGGCGGGAAGCGCGCCGCTGCGTCTCGTCTCGGTCGCGCCAAAGGATGAAGCTCGCGTGGTTGCCGCAGCAGCGGGAGACAGCGCGGATGCGCCGCGCCAGGCGGTGTCCTCCTCGCGGGCCGCGCTTGATGCGGCCATCGCGCGTCATGCCCAGATTCACGGCGTGCCGGAGACGCTGGTCCATCGCGTGGTGAGACGCGAAAGCACCTACAATCCCCGCGCCGTCAGCAAGGGCAATTACGGGCTGATGCAGATCCGGCTCGGCACCGCCCGCGCGCTGGGTTACAAGGGTACGGCCGAGGGCCTTCTCGACGCGGAAACCAACCTGACCTACGCGGTCCGCTATCTCGCGGGAGCCTATCGCGTGGCCCACGGCAATCATGATCGCGCCGTGTCATACTATGCGAGCGGCTATTATTATGTCGCCAAGCGGCAGGCGCAGCAGGCGCGCGCTGCCCGCAACGGGCTGGTCCACGAAGCGTCCGCCGCGCCCCGCCGTTGAAGCACGAACCGCGCCGCCGGCGCGGTCTCCAGCAGGGCGTCACCGTTTTTATCATCAGATGCACGGCGTTTGCTGAATGGTGCTGCCCGCCTCGCGGGAGTGCGCTGGCGCTGCCCGCGCGTGTCCACCGTCAGAGCGGGATGACGCGAGCCGTGGAAGCGGCCTGTCCGGTCATCTGTAAATAAGGCATGGCCGATGCCCCGTCGCCGGCGAAATGCGGATCGTCCGCATCGTCCCGATGATGCGGCGCCATTGCCCTGCATTTGCGGCAGGCGTGAAGGACGATGCCGGACGCGGCGGCTGATCGCTGTCGATGCGGCAGCAACCGCGCGGCGCTCATCCTGCGATGGCCATCTTGCGGTGGTGACCTTGTGATGGCTTGCTGAAACCCGCCGGTCATGTTGAGCCGCAAGATCGTGTTTCAGCGCCGGGGTCTTGGCGCGTCTAAGTGCGGCAGCCTTGCCGGTCTTGATGAAAGCAAGGTGAGAAACTGGATCTTAGCGTGGGGCCTGATGTGGTGCAGGTCTTGGCGCTGACGCATTGCCAGCGCGCATCCGCTTCGCTTGAAAAGGCTCAAGGCCATTGTGACAAATCGACTATTTTAGCTAGAGCGTCATGCTCGCGCGTTTGACAACGCCGAGGAAGTTGGCGGCCAGCTTATCGTAGCGCGTGGCGATGCGTCGCCACTGCCTGAGCTTGGCGAAGACGTTCTCGATCCCCTAGATGACGATCGTCAGCCGCTTCGCCGCGCGGGTGATGCCAGTATAGAGCCAGCGCTCGCGGCTCTCCGGGAAGGCGAAGGATTCGTCGAACAGCACGACATCGTCCCATTGCGAGCCCTGCGCCTTGTGGACCGTCAGCACATAGCCATAGTCGAATTCATCGTAGCGCTTGCGCACCGACCATTCGATCTCCTCGATGGCGCCGCCGAAGCATTCCGGCCGCACCGAGACTTTCAGCGGCTTGCCGCCCGAGGCGGCGTTGATCTCTTCATCCGGGGTGATGCGCATCGTCACGACGCCAGTGCGGCTGCGGGCGCGCTCCTTGACGATCCAGAGGCCGCCGTTGAACAGGCCCTTGCGACGGTTGTTGCGCAGGCAGACCAGCTTGTCGCCGGCAGCCGGCCAGGCATCCTCGAAGCCGCGCCGCTCGCGCATGCGCGTGTTATAGGCGCGCCGGGTGGCGTTGCGGCCGACCAGCACCTGATCCGCCGTCAGCACGCGCTGCGGATCGAGGTCGCGGCGATGCACCACCTGGGTCTCGCCATAGTCGCCCGGCGAGAGCGTTTCGCCCTCCCGCACCTGCATGGACAGGCGCACGATGGGGTCGTCCTGGGCCTGGCGATGGACCTCGGTGAGCATCGCATCGGGGGCTTGGTCGGTGAAGAAGCCGCCGCCCTGAATCGGCGGTAGCTGCGCCGGATCGCCCAGCACCAGCAGCGGAATGCCGAAGGACAGCAGGTCCCGCCCGAGTTCGGCGTCCACCATCGAACATTCGTCGATCACGATCAGGCCGGCTTTTGAGGCGGGCGCATCGTCCCACAACTCGAAACTGGGATTCTCGCTGCTGCTTTCCCGCGTGCGGTAGATCAGGCTGTGAATCGTCGCGGCGTCGTCGCAGCCCTTGCTGCGCATCACCAGCGCGGCCTTACCGGTGAAGGCCGCGAACAGCACCTTGCCATCCGCGCCGTCCGCGATGTGGCGCGCCAGCGTGGTCTTGCCCGTTCCGGCATAGCCGAACAGGCGGAACACCTGCGGCGTGCCGTTCCGGCCGGGGCGGGATTTCAGCCAGTCCGCGACGGCGGCGAGAGCCTGATTCTGGTGGGGGGAAAAAGTCGGCATGCCGGGCAGAGATCATCCGCTTCGCTTCGGTTCAAGAGAGAACAAAAGAGAAACAAAAGTCAATGCGCAAAAAGCGTGGAGCCGGTCGCAGGGTGTGGGCCGGAAAGGAGTCGGCCAGAGATGATCGTGCCGGCGACCAGCGAGATGACGAGAAAGATGACCGCGTATTGCAGCATCCCGTCATCCCGTTCCGGATCTTATCGGTTTGGCGGGTCGTGCCGCCTTGCTCGGCATGCACCGCCAGTCGCGGCGGGGTCAGCGGTCCTTGTCGCCCTTCACAGCGTCGGCAAGCGGGTCACCATGGGGCTTGGGGCTGTCGCCGGAGGGGCGAGGGTCGGATGGATTTCCCGTTTTCTCGTCGGCCTTGTCGAGGGGAAATTTGGTGGTGGCGGGTTTCGGGTCTGCCATCAAAACCTCCTGCATGAATTGCGCGAGCATTCGGCCAACTCGGCAGGCCGGAGAGAGGTTCCCGCCGTCAGCGGCGGAGACATGCGTGCGGCCGTCAGCCGCCGCCGAACGGACCCGGAATTCCGGAACGGTTGGGAAGCGGCGCGCTCGCGGGCGGAGCCGCCTGCTGAACCGGCGCGGCCACGTGGCGCGGCCGTTTGGTCCGTGTGCGGGCCGTCCGGCGCGGGCTGGCCTGGGTGGCGATCATTTCGGGTCGCTCTCGCGGCAGCGGCAGGGCAGCCAGTTCTTCGTGCCCGAAGAGCGGCAATTCAGCCATCGTATCCACAGCGTCGATGATGGCCGGTTCGGTGGCTGCTGGTTCAAGAGCTTCCGGCGACACGGCCGCGACGACCGCCGGCGGAGTTGCCAAAGCGGCCGGTTCCGGCTGCGTGGTCGCCTGGGGAGCGGCGGCCGGCTCATCGGCCGCTGCGTCGGGCGGCGTAATGGCGGTGGCGGCCATATCCGGAAGCAACTCCGGTTCGGGGGCGGCCGGCGGAGCCTCGCGCGCCGGCGCGGGCGCTGCGGCGGCTTCCGTGGGGAAGTCGCGGGCGGTCTGCTCGTCCGTCGGCGATAGGACTTCGAGACGCTCAAGCGCGACGCGCGCGTCAATGGCCGCGACAGCCGCACCAATGGAGACATCGTTCAATGCGCTCAAGTCACGGTCCGGCGATTGCGGATCGGGAGCGCTGGCCGTGCCTGTCGCGAGGTCGGCCCGGGTGGCGACGCGCTCCATTTCCGACCGCAGATAAGTGAACCCGCCGCCGCGCGAAATGGCAGCGGGCGGTTCGGTCGAGCTGTAGCCGGAACGGACGACACCGCCGAGCGCGAAAGCGCCGATGATGATGGCCACGGTGGCCGCGGTGGACATGAGGATCGACCGGAGGCTGGGCAGCATGACGATGTCCGGGGCGGTTGCGGGCAGCGAATCGCCCGTGCATCGGCCCGATTCGGAGGGTGACACTTAACGTAGTCGGCATCCGCGCCAAATTGTTTATTGGCCGCCTGCCGTGACCATGTTGCGGCTGCCGCCGGCCGCTTGTGGGCAGGGACGGCGGCCCGGCCGGACATTGCGGGTGGCGGGCTGGCATTGTATGGCAGCGGAACCTCGCGGGGGCGAGCCAGCTTCCGTCCTGCTCCGGCGGCGAGGGCCCGTAGCTCAATGGTTAGAGCCGGCCGCTCATAACGGTCTGGTTGCAGGTTCGAGTCCTGCCGGGCCCACCAGCACCTCATTTTGCATTTGCTTCTCCCTGCCTTTTTTGGGTTTGTCTCGGGAAGCCGTTTCAGCCCGAGTCCCTTTCAGTTGCTGTATTCATCCGGCTGATCATCCAGGAGGCGATAATGGCGTGGCCCAACCAGAACATTCTGGATTTGCTCGGAGTCGAGCACCCGATCATCCAGGCGCCCATGGCCGGTCCGGTTTTCGGGGACATGGTGGTTGCTGTAGCGGAAGCCGGCGGTCTCGGCTCGCTGCCGTGCGCCACCATGGGCGCGGCGCAGATCCGGCAGGAACTCACCGCCATCCGTCAGCAGATTTCCAAACCGATCAACGTCAATTTCTTCTGCCATAGACCGCCTGTCGCGGATGCAGAGGAAGAGTCACGCTGGCGGGCGGTCTTGCGGCCGTATTACGTCGAATATGGACTGGACCCGGACGCGCCGGTTCCGGCTTCGAACCGAACGCCGTTCGATGACGAGATGTGCAGCCTGGTGGAGGAATTCCGGCCGGAGATCGTCAGCTTTCATTTCGGGCTGCCTGCTGATGATCTGCTGCGGCGCGTCAAGGCGACCGGCGCCAAGGTGCTGTCCTCCGCGACCACCGTGCGGGAGGCCCGCTGGCTTGAGGAACACGGCTGCGATGCCATCATTGCCCAGGGCTTCGAGGCCGGCGGCCATCGGGGCAACTTCCTGAGCGACGACATCAGCACGCAGGTCGGGACCTTCGCGCTGGTGCCGCAGGTTGTTGACGCGGTCGGGGTGCCGGTCATCGCGGCAGGCGGCATTGCGGACGCGCGCGGGATCGTGGCAGCTTTCGCTCTGGGCGCGGCGGCGGTTCAGATCGGCACGGCGTATCTGTTCACGCCGCAAGCCCGTCTCGCTCCGCTGCATCGCGCTGCGCTCCATGGCGCATCGGCCGATGAAACCGCGCTGACGAATATTTTCACCGGCCGCCCCGCGCGCGGCATTGTCAATCGGGTGATGCGCGAGAAGGGCCCGATGACGAAAGATGCGCCCGCCTTTCCGCTTGCGGGCGGTGCGCTGGCCCCTTTACGCACGGCTGCCGAGCGTGCAGGTCACGACGGATTCATGTCATTATGGGCGGGTCAGTCGGCGAATCTCTGTCAGGACATGCCTGCGGGTGCGCTCACCGGGAAACTGGCGGCTGAGGCACTTCAGATTCTCAAAGCTGTTTTTCCACACAGGAGCTGAATCTCATGAAACTTTACTACGCTCCGGGGACCTGTGCGATGGCGCCGCATATCGTCGCCAACGAGGCGGAGATTCCCGTCGAGTTGATCAGGGTCGATCTCGCCAGCAAGAAGACCGAGAAGGGCGACGACTATTTCGCCGTCAACCCGCATGGCTATGTCCCGACGCTGACGCTGGATGACGGACAGACGCTGACGGAGGCTTCGCTGCTCGTCCAGTATCTGGGCGATCTCAAGCCGGAGACGGGGCTCATTCCCGCTGCCGGTACGATGGAGCGCTATCGCGTCCAGCAGGCGCTGGTGTTCATCTCCACCGAGCTTCACAAGTCCTTCACGCCCTTCTTCAAGCCGGGCACGCCCGAGGACACCAAAACCGCGAACCGCGCGCTGCTCGGCCGCAGGGTCGAGCAGGTCGACCGCCAGCTTGCGGACCGCACCTTCCTCACCGGCGAGACCTTCACGGTGGCGGACGCCTATCTTTTCACGATCCTCAACTGGGCGAAATTCGCCAATCTCGATCTTTCCGGCTTCCCGAATGTCCAGCGCTTCATGGCGGCTGTCGCGGCCCGGCCGGCGGTTCAGAAAACACGGCAGGAACAGGGGCTGGCCTGATCGCCTGCAACGGGCATTTCTGATGCAGGACAGGGCGGCGTCATCCGGACGCCGCCCGTGGTTTGCGTGCCGGCGCGCCCGCGGTCCCAGATCTGCCGCATGTTGTGCTGCGGTTCACTTCTGCACGGGCAGAAGGCCAGCCGTTTGCCACATTTTGTCGTCGCCGATGCAAAGGCGACTTGAAACGCGGGACGTTGGCCGCTATGCCAAAAGCCGCGCTGCTCCCTTCGTCTAGCGGTCTAGGACGTCGCCCTCTCACGGCGAAAACAGGGGTTCGAGTCCCCTAGGGAGCGCCAATTTCCTTAAGTCAGATCGTTATCCGGTTTTGCGACGCGCAGGGTGCCATTTGTACCCATGGCCGTCCGCAGCGCCGGCGCGGCGCGTGCTCGCGGGAGCGACTGGCAAGAGCGATTGGCAATATCCAGCACTGGCCCGCCGGGAAGGATCAGCCGTCCGGTCGTTGTCACATTTCGGTAAGGGGTCCGGACCCAAGTTGCCATCGGACCCAGGCTCTCCTGCGGTGACGTCTGGTTGCGCCGGCGGCGACGCTGGAGGCGGGCTCGATCGTTCAGACTGACTGAAGCCGACATCGGTTGTTAAATGAAAATATTCCTTTTCCGCTTTTTCCCCTCCAACCTTGAGCAATCTTTCGAGAACACGAAGAAGCTTTCGGATTATCTGGGGGCGCTCACCAGAATGGTATTCATGGTGCCTTTGACCATGTTGGCCCTGGTATGGATCGCGACCGTCGAGCCCAGCGTCAGCCCGGAATACGTCAGCCTCATTCTCGTTACGCTTTATTTCGGCGTGCTGACCGCCTCGGTTTTCTTGTCGTTCTCCTGGCTCACGGCGGGCTATGTTCACGCTCTGATGTTTGGGCCACGGTGGCCCTCCTGGGCGACGATGGTGATTACTCCGCTGATCGCCGGCATACTCCTCAGCGCTCTCGGGATCGTTATCTATGAGATTTCGGAAAATTCGGTTCTGCTCAAAGATGCGGTGAAACTGGGGGAAAAATTCAATCCGGACTGAGCAGGATGGAAGGCGGGCCGGTTCGGCCGCATGCTGTCCTTGCGTCTTCGGGCGGCCGCCCGTCGCGCGGCAATGCGCAGCTCATACCGGCACTTCCGGCGCGGCATCAGCAAAGCTAGGAAACATCCTGTTCCGGTATCTTCGGGAATGCATCGGCAGAGCCGGCTGCGCGCGTGCCCGGAATTTTCGCATGTCCGGAAGATCGACGCGGACCTGCATTGCGGCAGGCGTGAGCGGGCGGGAGCGCCGGCTCCCGCCCTCTTGTGTCAGATGCCGAGTTTCTTGAGCTGGCCCGCCAGTTCCTGCGCCTGTGCCAGAGGCAGCTTGAGCGTCTGGGTCGCTCCGCCGATGGTGACCTGAACGGCGACAATTCCGGCGCCGTCCAGCGGGCCACCGCGGAACTGCGAGCCGACGACTTTGTCCACGGCGATTTCCTCGATGGAGGGGTCCCAGGCGCCGGTGGTTGCCGCGCTTGCTTCGGCCATTGTCAGATCCTCATAAGGTTGAAGGTATGCGGCGGAGATAGCAAGAAAGCGCGGTGCGGTAAACGCAGCCGCCAGTCGGCTATGCAAGGTGCTGGCGACGCATCACCAGCAGCGGAACGCAGCGGACGGCGGCGCCACCGGCGGCCGTCAAACCTTTGCCGCTTCGTCGCGATGAGCCACGCCGGCCGGGCTCCGCGTATGCCACGGCAGGCGGCCGGGTCGGTCGGCTGTCATCGCCGCCGCTGTCGGGCGCGGGATTTACGAAATCGAGGATGCAGCGGAGATGCGCCGGCGCTGAAGATTGCGGGAACCGTCACGCCGTCCGTCTCCGAAGGCGACGGCGTCGGAGCCTGCTCGCTGGTCCGGCGGGCCGGCCGCATCATTGCGCCTGCAAGCCGCAGCGCCGGTTGAAGCTGCCACGAACGAAAACGGGCCCCGAAGGGCCCGTTCCGTTCAATCGATCCGGCTCATCTCAAAATTGCTGGACCTTGAGGTTGCTCGCGGAGGATTTGCCGCGGCTGACGGTGACGTCGAACTCCAGCAGTTGGCCTTCGCTGAGGCCGTTCAGGCCGGCGCGCTCGACCGCTGAGATATGGACGAAGACGTCCTTGCTGCCATCCTCGGGGGCGATGAAGCCGAAGCCCTTCACCATGTCGAACCACTTCACCCGGCCGACCTGGCGCACCGCTTCGACCGTGACATTGTCGTTGCGGAAATCGCCGCGGGAGTCGTTGTTGCGGGCGAAGGAGCGCGGCTGCTCGGGCGTTGCCGTGCTGGTGTCGACATCGATCACGCGGGTGACCTGCTGGCCCTTCTGGCCGGGGCCGACCTGGACGGTCAGCGTGGTGCCCGGATCGAGGGTGGAGACGCCGGCGGCTTCGAGAACCCGCACATGAAGAAACACGTCGCCGGAGCCGTCGCTCAGCGCCACGAAGCCGAAGCCCTTCTCGCCGTTGAACCACTTCACAGTGGCGGTCTGCTCCGGACCGGACGGGGCCTCGGCGGCAGCCCGGGGCGGTCCGCTCGGCCGCCTGAACGAAGGCATCGGCATGCCCCGATCGTCATCCTCGACATCATACCGGCGGCTGCCTCGATCGAAATTCTTGCCTCGTCCCATCGTCTGATCCGTTAAGAGTTCAATGTTCCATTTTGTCATGACTTTCGGACAAGCACCAGCGCCGGTTGTAGCGCGCCGGACAGGCCTCCCGCGAAAATCGTAGCATAGCATAGCAAACAACCGGCCGGCCGACGAGCCCGAAAACGCCGGCTGGGCGCGGTGGAATCACCGGCCCCGGAACACGGGCTGGCGTTTCTCCAGAAAGGCGCGGCGGCCTTCCGCGAGATCCTCGCTGCGGGCGCAGATGGCCGCCAGTTCCTCGCAGCGTGCGAGGTCGCGGGCGGCGGGGCCCTTGGCGATTTCGGAGATGATGCCCTTGTTCGCATGAACCGAGAGCGGCGCGTTTCCGGCGATGCCGCCGGCATAATCCCGCGTGAAGGCTTCGAGTTCGGCCGCAGCGACAAGCCGGTTGGCAAGGCCGATCCGCAACGCTTCGGCGGCGTTGTAGCGCCGCGCGGTGAAAAGAATTTCCTTCGTCGCTGGCACCCCGACGGTCTCCACCACCCATTCCACGAACTGCGGCCGATAGGCGATGCCGAGCCGGCCGGCGGGAATGGCGAAAACGGCGTCGTCTGCCACGATCCGCAGGTCGCAGGCGCAGGCCAGAGCCACGCCGCCGCCCATGCAATAGCCATGGATCATGGCAACCACGGGCTTCCGGCAGGCGCGCACCCCTTCATAGAACGCCAGCCCCGGCCGCTGGCGGGGGTCCGTGTTCTCCGGCGGCTTTTCCTGCTCGCCGATGTCCGCTCCGGAGACCCATGCCTTGCCGTTGCCTTTCAGCACGATCACGCGCACGTCCGGATCGGCCTCGAAGCGGTCGATGATGTCCGCGCCGGCCTGGGCCATTTCGAGGGAGATGGCGTTGCGGCGTTCCGGGTGGTTGAACGTCAGCCAGCCGATTCCGTCGGCGACCTCGGCCAGCATTCTGTCGGTCATGTGAGCGATCTCCGGATCAGATGACGCCTTGTCCGCGCAGGGCGGCGATCTCGGCCGCGCTGTAGCCGAGCCCGGCGAGGATTTCGTCGGAATGCTCGCCGGCCTCGGGTGCGGCGGCGACCAGTTGCGAATCCGTCCGCGACAGATGAACCGGCTGGCCGACGATCGAGAGCGTTCCCAGCGCCTTCGAGGGGACATTCTGCACGATGCCGGAATGAGCCACTTGCGGATCGGCGAAGGTCTGGTCGATGCTGTTGATGGGGCCGGCGGGCACGCCATGCTTGTTCAGCCGTTCGATCAGCGCCGCCGAATCTTCCTTCGTCGTCAGTTCCTCGATGATGGCGTTGAGCCTGTCGCGGTTGGTCCGGCGCGCCTTGGGGGTCGCGAAGTCCGGGTCGTCCCGGAGGTGTTCCAACTCCATGGCGGCGCAGAAGCGCGGCCACAGGAAGGGCGGCGGGGCGATATTGATATGGCCGTCGCGGGTGCGGTAGCAGCCGGTCGGCACGCCGGAAGGATGGTCGTTGCCGACCTGTCCGGGCACGTCGCCGTTCATGGTCCAGCGCGCGCCCTGAAAATCCAGCATGAAGATTTGGGCTTCGAGCAGGTTGGTCTTAACCCACTGTCCCTCGCCGGAAACCTCCCGTTCCAACAGGGCGGTCAATGCGCCGATGGCGGCGAACAGCCCCGAGCTGAGATCGGCGATGGGGATGCCGACGCGCATCGGGCCGCGTCCCGGCTCTCCGGTGATGCTCATGAGGCCGCCGACACCCTGGGCGATCTGATCGACGCCGGGCCGGTCCCGATAGGGACCATCTTCGCCGAAGCCGGAAATGCTGACATAGACCAGACGCGGATTGATGGTCCGCAGGGTCTCGTAGTCGATCCCCAGCCGGCTCTTCACGTCCGGCCGGTAGTTCTCCACCAGCACGTCGGCGGTTTCGACCAGCTTCTTGAGGATCGCGATTCCCTCGGGCGTCTTCAGGTTCAGCGTGATGCTGCGCTTGTTGCGGTGCAGGTTCTGGAAGTCGGGATCATGGCGTCCGGAGAAATCATTGTCGTCGCCCGGCATTTCCACCTTGATGACGTCCGCGCCCCAATCTGCGAACTGCCGCACGCAGGTCGGCCCCGCCCGCACGCGGGTGAGATCGACGACCTTGAATCGTTTGAGCGCCTGCGAACCCGCCGGGCTGGTGGGATCCGGATTGCGGGGCTGCGGGGCCATGTTTCCTCCCTGGGGTGCGACGGATGGCGCAACTCGGCTTCTGATAGGTGCAAATCCGCGGCAAGACAAACCGGCCACGGGATTCTCCGGCCGGACGGGCGGGCCGTCGATCCGGCCGCAGGCGATCCGCTGTTTTCCGGCCGGTCCCGCGCGATGGCGCCTCTCCCGGTCCGCAGGGCAGGCGCGGGAATAGTGCGACATTTTGTTCACCCGCCGTTCAGACAAGAAGTGTTCCAACCCACGTCGGCTGGGCGAGGCAGAGCGAGAAGCGACGTGGTGCAGGAGTGCGCCATCTGAATTTCTTGCGTACGCGGCCTGTCCCGGCTTTCCGGCGACGAGCGTCGCATCGATTCAGTTTTCTGAGGATATCCATGAAAAAGGTCGCGGTGGTCGGCGGAGGTCCCGGCGGGCTGTTCGCTGCGCGCATGTTGTCCGAAACATGCGGCGAGCTGTGCGATGTCACCATCATCGAGGCGCAGGGACGCCTCGGCGGCAAGATCGTCACCCGCACGTTTTCGACGGCGCCGGTTCGATACGAGGCCGGCCTTGCCGAATTCTATGACTATTCCCGCTTCGGCGTGGATCCGATCCGGGAACTGATCGGCAAGCTGGGCCTGAAAACGGTCGATATGGCGGGACCGACCGTCATCCTCGGCGACAAGATCCTCAAGACCGATCGCGACATCCGGACGAAGCTGGGCGAGGCCGCGGCAATCGCGATCGATGCTTTTCATGACCGCTGCGAGGAGCTTTATGCCTCCGAAGATTATTACGAGACCTATTGGCGGGACGACAACGAACACCCGCTCGCGGACCGGCGGTTCTCGGATCTCCTGAACGAAATTCCGAACGAACTGGCCCGGCGCTATGTTGCGACCGCAGTGCATTCCGACGTTGCCGCGCCGCCGCATCTGACCAACGCGCTGAACGGCGTGAAGAACGTCCTGATGGACAACGACGCCTATATGCGCCTCTACGGCATCGAGGGCGGCAACGAACGGCTCATCGAGCGCCTGGTGGAAACCAATACGGCTCGCGTGCGCCTGAACAGCCGGGTTCTGCGCGTGGCCAAGGCGGACGAATCCTATCGGCTGACGATCCAGGCGAACGGCGCGACCACGGAGGAGGATTTCGATTTCGTTCTGCTCGCGCTGCCGAACATCTGGCTCCAGGGCATCGATTTCGTCGGCCGGCGTCTGCGCAAGGCCATGGAAGCCCATCTCGCGCATTATGATCGTCCCGCCCATTACCTGCGAGTGAACGTGCTGTTCAAGACCCCGTTCTGGCGCCAGCGCGTCAAGGGCGCGTTCTTCATGCAGGACGCCTTCGGCGGCGTCTGCCTTTATGACGAAGGCGTTCGCTATCCCGATCAGACCCATGGTTCGCTCGGCTGGCTGATCTCCGGCAACGACGCCATGGCGATGGCCAATCTCAGCGACGAGGAGATCGTCGCCCGGGCGCTCGATCAGTTGCCGCCGCAACTCGCCCATGGCCGAGACGAGGTGCTGGAATCGCGCGTTCAGCGCTGGATGGGCGCGGTGAACGCCATTCCGGGCGGGCATCCGGTGCATGAACTGCAAAAGCGTCATCAGCCGGAGCCGAAAGATCATCCCGGCCTGATCACGATCGGCGACTATCTGTTCGACTCCACCGTGAACGCGGTGCATGATTCCGCTGAGTTCGGCGCCGGTATCATCATGACCGAGGTTCGTCGTGCGCATTATATGCTGGCCGAAGACGATCTCGTGCCGTCGGAGGCGAATGACGGGGCGCTCGGCGCCGATTATCACGACGCCTATGCCGGCGACATGACTTACGAGGATTCATTCGCAGAGTATTTCTGCGAGTATTATACGACCGACCTCATCAAGACGATCTGGGGCCGCAAGCCGCCCTACAAGCTGCTCGATGTCGGCAGCGCCACCGGCATCACCATCGAGCTGTTCGACAAGCTCGGCGTCGAGGCCTGGGGCGTGGAGAATTCCGCCCATATCCATGCGCGGACGCTTGAAAAGTGGAAGCATCGCAACTTTCTCGGCGATGTCCGCGCGCTGCCGTTCGAGGATAATTCGTTCGATTTCGTGTATGATACCTGCCTCTGCTATCTGCCCGAGGAAGATCTCGATACGGCGATTTCCGAGCTGTTCCGGGTTGCG
This sequence comes from Xanthobacteraceae bacterium, assembly GCA_035556495.1. Taxonomy (GTDB): domain Bacteria; phylum Pseudomonadota; class Alphaproteobacteria; order Rhizobiales; family Xanthobacteraceae; genus CANKHJ01. The sequence goes on from DATMEW010000045.1 coordinate 21,999, forward strand.
AAAACCGGTGTGTTCTTCGGCGGCATCACGTCGGACATGACGCGGGAGGTGATCGAACGGCATGAGCTGTTCCGCGGCGTTCAGAGCCTGATGACCGCGTGGGAATGGGCCGAACGCTTCACCAAGAACGGCTTCCGCATGGCGATCGTGAACCCGAAGACCCTGAAGAAGGCATGGAAGATCGAGTGCGAGTCCAACGAAGGGGACTTCCCCTGGTATCCGGACATGCGCACGATGCGCTCCTGCTTTTATACCAAGCCGCAAGCCACGGCGGCGTTGCAGGCTGCGGGGATCGAGGTGCGTGCGGCGCCTGTCCGCAGCGGAGCCGACAGCGGAGAGCTGATCGGGCTGCGGTAGCTGCCTCGGCTGGAGGCGAGCATCGTGAGCGGTCAGGAGACAGGAACTGAGCCGGACGAAGATCTGGCTCAGTATATCGGCGACGAAGATGAAGACGAGGAATTGCAGCCGGGCCAGCTCGGCCGCATGGTGCGATTCCTTCGCCCGTATTTCAAACCTTATGCCAGGACGCTCTGGGCCGTCGGCGGGCTGCTGCTGCTCCAGACCATCCTCAACGCATCATTCCCCATCGCCACTCGCTATCTGATCGACGACGGACTCGTCGAGCGGAACTGGGATGCGCTGGTCACCGTATTGATCTTCCTGGGCTTCGCGGCGCTCGCCGTTTCGCTGGTCGCCATCCTCAACGATTATCTCTTTGCGCGCCTTGCAGCGAATGTCGTGAAAGATCTGCGCGGCGCGCTGTTCGAACATATCCAGCGCCTGCCGATGCCGTATTTCCAGCGCACGGCCTCGGGGCAACTGCTATCGAGATTCTCCGGGGATATCGTCGCCACGGAGACGCTGCTGGTGCATCTGGTGACCGGCCTGATGATGCCGCTGCTGGAGGTGATCTATGCGACGGCTCTGATGTTCTATTTCAACGTCTGGCTCGGCCTGATCGGGCTGTCGGTCTTTCCGATGATCCTGCTCGGCCCGCGGCTCTTTTCAGGCCGCGCTTTTGGACTGTCCTATGAGAAGCGCAGCCGCGAGGCGGACCTTCTGTCGGCGGCGCATGAGAATGTCACAGCGCAGCCCGTCGTTCAGGCTTTCGGCCTTCAGGCTCAGGCGATCTCCCGCTACCGGCACCGCAATCTCGAATGGGTCCGGTATGCCTTCCGGATGAATTTCTTCGCCGGTCTGGCGGAAAGCTCCGCCTATATGGGCGTGTATGTGATCCATGTCGTCATCGTCGGGCTGGGGGCCTATTGGGCTTATAGCGATGTGATCTCGATCGGGACGCTGGTGGCTTTCGAGGCGATGTTCATCTCGATGGGATATGCGCTCACCGATGTCTCCCAGTTTATCCCGACGCTGGCTCAGGCGGCCGGCTCCGTGCAGCATCTGGAAGAAGTATTCGATGAACCCCGGAGCATTTCCGATGCGCCCGGCGCGCGGGTCGCGCCGCGCATGGAGTCATCCCTGCGGGTCGAGAATGTCAGTTTTGCTTATCCGGACGGCCGGCAGGCGTTGCAGGATGTCAGTTTCGCAGTCGGGAAGAACAGCTATGTCGCGCTGGTCGGCCGGTCGGGGTCCGGCAAGAGCACGCTGCTCAGCCTGCTGCTGCGTTTCTATGATCCGACCGCAGGCCGGCTGACGCTGGACGGCGTCGATCTGCGGGAGATCACCCAGGACTCCCTGCGCAGCCAGATCGGCATCGTGTTTCAGGACAGCTTTCTCTTCAATGCGTCGATCATCGACAATGTCCGAGTCGGCAAGGCCGACGCGACGCCGGATGAGGTGAGGGCGGCGCTGCAATCCGCCGAAATCTGGGAAGCGGTGCAGGCGCTGCCGGCGGGTCTTGAAACCATCGTCGGGGAGCGCGGGGGACGCCTCTCCGGCGGGCAGCGCCAGCGGATCGCCATCGCGCGCGCCCTGGTGCGCGATCCGGAGATCCTCATTCTCGATGAGGCGACCAGCGCTCTCGATGCCGTCGCCGAAGCCGCCATCAACATCACGCTGGAACGCGTTGCGCGAAGCCGGACCGTCATCAACGTCACACATCGCCTGAGCAACGTGACCGGCGCGGACCGGATCGTGCTTCTTCAGGATGGCCGTATCGTCGCGACCGGCGACCACCCCACGCTGCTGGCGGCGCATGGAGCTTATGCTGCCCTCTGGCGGGCCCAGCAGCGCGACGCCTGAAAAATGAGAGGGCGCGCTACCGGTGAGGATAGCGCGCCCGAAAGTCGTGCCGGCCAGGGCCGGCGTTATTCGGCTGCGAGCCGCAGCGCGCCGGTGGGATTGTCGGAGCCCCGAACCTCGTTGGCGTAGGATTCCAGCCAGCCCACCGTCTTGGGGCCGACGAAGTCGCCACTGCGGGCGCCGAGATATGTCTCGGGATTGTCGACGCCGGGAGGGGTGATGCCGGCTTCTGCGGCCCGGGCGGCCTGGATGATGCGACGCCGCGTGCGGCCGATCATGAGGTCGCTGATCGCAAGATGCTCCTTGGAGTGATCGACGATGCCGCCCATGCTCTCCGTCAGCGCCTGATCCTGGAGATGGATGCCGGTGATGCCGGAATAGTTCTTGCCGCTGCGCTGGGCGTCGCGGTCGATCAGGTAGTCGTTGCTCGCATTGGCCGCGAGGCGCCAGCGGCCGAACCAGCTCGTATCGTTCGGCAGATAGTTCATGCCCATTTCCGCGCCGGGAATGAGCGTGCCGTCCTTCATCTTGCGCAGGCCCGGCGTGTTCTTCTTCCAGGATACATGGAAGAACATGGTGTGGGTGTCGTCCATCGGCACCCAGGCGCGGGCGATGATGTGGTCCTTGAAGAAGCCGTCCGGCGGCATCGTCCAGAACGGGAACAGGAAGTGCGCGAAGCGCCAGTAGGTGGAGTTCTCGTCCGCCGGCCGGTGCGCGGCATACATCGTGCCCCAGTCGGTATCGGCCACATGGTATTCAGGGGTTTTGTTGATGAGCGCGAGGCGGCCCATGCTGGTCTGGTCGACCTCCTCGGGCGTCACGCCGCCGATATGCAGGAAGCCGAAATGGGAGGTGTCGATGTCGCCTTCCAGGGCCTGAAGCCAGTTGCACTCGCGCTGGGCGCAGAACAGCATCCGGTCTTCCTCGGGCAGCAGCACCGGCTCGAACAGCGGCAGCGCCGGCGGCTCCTCGCGGCTGCCCATATAGGTCCAGACCAGCCCGTTGCGCTCGACGGTCGGATAAGCCTTGACCTTCACTTTCTGCGGGAAAGCCTGATGCGGCGGGACGTTCGGCATGTCGATGCAGTTGCCGTCGACGTCGAATTTCCAGCCGTGATAGGTGCAGCGGATGCCGGCTTCCTCGTTGCGGCCATAGAACAGCGACGCGCAGCGATGCGGACAGGCATGGTCGATGATGCCGACGCGGCCGTTGGTGTCGCGGAAGGCGAGCAGCTTCTCGCCGAGCAGCATCAGCCGCGTCGGGTCTCCGTCCGCGGTGAGTTCGCGGGACATGATTGCCGGCACCCAGTATTCGCGCATCATGTTGCCGAGGGGCGTTCCGGGGCCGACGCGGGTCAGCAGTTCGCTGTCTGAATATGAAGTCATGATCGGTTTCCGTTTCTGTTGGTTGGAGGTCGCGTCAAGTCAGGCCGGCGCGCCGGCTGGCTCGGTTTCGGTGATGTCGGAGGATGCGGCCGCCGGCCGCGTGGAGCCTTGGGCGAGGTGCTGGGCCTGCGCGGTGAGAATGTCGACGCAGGCCAGGAATGTGTCCCGCTGTTCGGGCGTCAGCACCTGAAGCCAGTCCCGGTTGCGCGCCACGGCGGCGCTGAGCATACGCGCATGGAGGGCCTTGCCCGCCGGCGTGGTGCGTACGATGGTGGAGCGCTGGTCGCTGGGGTCGCTGTATTTCTCGAACAGGCCGAGATCGATCAGACTGGAAACGATGCGGCTGGCGTGGCTTTTCTCGATCCCGGTCTGGCGGCAGATCTCGCCGAAGCGGGTGTCGCCCTGGGACCCGACCAGCCCGACGAGACGGCATTGCAGAATGCCGAGGCCGAACGCGCGGCGGAAATCCGCGTCGGCATGCCGCTCCGCCAGCCGCGCCAGCAACTCCAGCCGGAACGACGGCAGCCGGTGAAAGCCCTCCGATGGCCTGTCGGCGCCCGCCATGTCGCGCTCCTTGGTGGTTCGAAGATCGTTGTCTTTAGCAACTATTATTCGGACCGAACGCACTTCGAGTCAAGATCAATTCTAAGGAAGGCGCGGCAAATTTCAGAATCGATTCACGGGATCGGTTCCGGTGAAAAGTTCGTGCGCGGGCCCGTCGCAGCAGCCGCTTCAAACGCGGCGGGGCCGTCCATTGGGCGGACGGCCCCGGTCTGGATATACGGCTCGGGCCGGCCTCAAGGCAGGCCCTGCCCAAGCCACTTAATTTGTCAGTTGATTTTTGGGATGTTGAATTTATTCAGGATTTCACCCGTCTCCTTGCGCTCCACCGCGACGGTGGCCGCAAAAGTCTTTGCATTGGTGATGCGCGTTTCGATCAACTGGCTGGCAAGGAACTCTTGCAGCTTCGGCCCCTCCAGGGCCTTGGCGAGGGCCGAGTTGATGTTGTCGATGATCGGCTGTGGCGTTCCGCCCGGCGCGAACAGCCCCATCCAGGTCTGGATCGGATAATTGCCGAGCCCGGCCTCCTGATAGGTCGGAACATTGCCGATCAGCGGCGAGCGCTTCGACGCATCGAGCGTCATGATCTTGCCCTTGCTGTCGTTGGGGTTGTCCGCCCAGTTGCCAAGCGCCGTCCATGTCATCTGGATTTCGTTGTTCACCAGCGCCGCGACGAGTTCGTTCGCACCCTTGTAGGCGACCTCGGTGATGTTCGTGCCCCAGCGTTCGTTGAGGTAATGGCGGAAGACGTTGGCGCTGCTGGCCGGCCCATAAGTGCCGAAGTTGAGTTTACCGGAATTGGCGCGGGCATAGTCGCGCAGATCGTCAATGGTCTTGATCGGAAGCTTTGGAGACGCCACGAGCCCGCCGGTGAGCATGCCGAGGTTGATGATGGGCGCGAAATCCCTTTCGACGTTATACGGGATATTCTCGATGAGATGCGGATTGAACGTCAGCGTCGAGGTGGTGAAGATGCAGAGCGTATAGCCATCCGGCCGCGCATGGCGGCAGGCTTCCGCCGCCGGCATGAAATTGGCACCCGGCCGGTTCTCCATGATCCAGGTCTGGCCCATGATGGCCGAGGCATCCGCCGCGATCCGCCGCGAGATGACATCCGTGAGCGAGCCCGGCGGCACCGGCACGATGACGCGGATGGCCTTGCTTGGATAATCCTGCGCAGCAGCCGGTGTGTTGCCTGCCGCAAACGCGATGATGGCGGCGATTGCCGCCGCGAACGAGCCTATCATTGCTTTTCCCTCCCAGTATGTCGGCTGTTATGGGGAAATTATTGCTTGGATTGGCGGAGAGCGCCAGCCTCGGAGAGGGAGTGTCCGGCGAATAGTGGCGATGAGCCGCGGGGTTCGGATTGTCGGCCTCGCGGCCGATGGCTTCCCGCGCTGTTCGAGGATAGGGAAGGAGCCGATGATGCCCGCTTTGCGCGAAAGACGAATGAGATGAGCGATCCCAGTCTGTGGAATCTGTTTCAGGGGCATGAACTGCAACAGGGCTATGTCCAGGCCGATGGCCTGCGCACGCGCTATGTCCGGGCCGGCAAGGGGCCCGCGCTGCTGATGCTGCACGGCAATGGCGGGCATCTGGAAGCGAATATGCGCGCCATGGCGCAGCTCATGAGCGAGTTCACCGTCTATGCCATCGACATGGTCGCCCATGGCTATACGGATGCGCCATCCGGCCGGGTGGGCCCGCAAACCTATGTCGATCACGTCCGCGGCTTCCTCGACGCGATGGATATCACCCGTGCGCATATCGCCGGCGTGTCGCTGGGGGCGCGTGTCGCGCTGTGGACCGCGCTCGTCCATCCCGAACGGGTGATGACGGTCATCGCCAATACAGGCTTGCCGCTCGCGCCGGCGGACGAGGCTTCGGCGGCGGAAATGCGCGCGGCCCAGCAGCGCTCCCTGAAGGTCACGGAAGCCCTGACGCAGGAGAACATGCTGGCCCGGCTGCGCGGGGTGATCGGAGACGACCGCAACATTCCCGATGAACTGGTGGAATGCCGCATGCGCATCTATGCCCAGCCGGGGCGCGCCGACGTCATCAAGGCCCTGCATTTTCAGAACTACGAGGACATGCTGACTTCGGCGAACCGGCCGCCATGGTTCGGTCCCGAGGTTCTGAAGGCGATCGGAATTCCCGTGCTGGTGGTCTGGACGGAGCAGAATCCTGGCCATGACGTCGATCTCGCCCGGGCAGCGGCGGAAACCTTTCCCAACGGCCGGCTGGTCGTGATCCCGGACGCCAAGCATTGGCCGCAGTGGGAAAATGCTGACGCGTTCGTGAACGCGGTCCGGAATTTTCTGGCGGCGAATCCGGTCTGAGCACCGTCGCGCGGTAACATCAGGATTTGAAGCTGGTCCCGCGGTTTCGGCGGCCGGCTTGTCCCGATCGTGCCGGTATTGGCGCCCAATAGATTAGAACCTTCCTAAAACATTGATATGGCGGGATAATTTTTGCTCGGCTAAAAGGTCGCGGGGGTCTGGCCGTGGCGATGGAGCCGAGGTGGCGCCTTGAAAATCAAGTCATGGAGATCGACGGTGCCAGTGCTTTCGCGCAAGTCGAGGCTGGCGCGGATATCGGCAGCGTATGACAGCAAATCGGGATGCCAATCGTCGGTCGTTCTGGCTGAAGCAGCTTCACCAGTGGCACTGGGTCAGTTCCGCCCTGTGTCTGGTCGGCATGCTGCTGTTTGCAGCGACCGGCATCACGCTCAATCACGCCGGCCAGATCGAGGCGAGCCCCAGGGTCACGACGCTGAACGAAACACTGCCGGCGGATCTGACAAGCCTGGTCCAGCCGGAAGGAACGGCGTCCGGTCCGCTGCCGGCCGCGATCCGCGCCTGGATTTTGGACCGCATGTCCGTCCGTATCGGCGAGCAGGCGGCGGAATGGTCGTCGGACGAGGTCTATGTGGCGCTGCCGCGGCCGGGCGGCGATGCCTGGCTCACGGTGGACCGGGGGGACGGCGCCATCATCTACGAACTGACCGACCGGGGATGGATTGCGTGGCTGAACGATCTTCACAAGGGCCGGCACGCCGGTCTGGCATGGAGCCTGTTCATCGACATCTTTGCGGTGGCCTGCGTCGTGTTCTGCCTCACGGGGTTCGTGCTGCTGCAATTCCATGCGGCGAAACGGCCGGCGACATGGCCCATGGTCGGGCTTGGCGTCGTCATTCCGCTGCTGCTGATCATCCTCCTGATTCACTGATGGAGCCTACATGCGTCTGATGTTTTCCGCGGCACTGAGCGCCGTGATCGTGGTGCCCGCCTCGGCGGCTGAAATGAAGGTGAGCGTGGAAATTCCGCGCATGACGGTCGCCGAGTATCATCGGCCCTATGTCGCGATGTGGCTTGAGAAGGCCGGCGACCCCAAGGTCGTCAACCTTGCGGTCTGGTACGACATCAAGCTGAAGCAGAATGAGGGCGCCAAGTGGCTGAAGGACATGCGTCAGTGGTGGCGCAAGACGGGCCGCGAACTGGAGATGCCGGTTGACGGGTTGAGCAGTCCCACGCGGGCTCCCGGAACCCACGAGGTGACGTTCGACGATGCGAAGCTGGCCGGTCTTGCGCCGGGAGAGTACCAGTTCGTGATCGAAGCTGCGCGTGAAGTCGGCGGCCGTGAGCTGCTGCGGATTCCCGTGCAATGGCCGCCCAAGCCCGACGCCGAGGGCAAGGCCAAGGGCGAGCATGAGTTGGGCGCTGTTTCCGTTGCGCTGAAGCCCTGAGACAAATCGAGATCAAGCCTGTGAGCCAGGAGAACTGAAATGACCATTCTGCGCGTTTTTAAGTCCCGTCCCGTGGTGGCCGCCGCCGCCATCGCCGCCGTGGTTGCGGTATCCGCGCCGGCCGTCGCCCATCGGGCATGGATGCTGCCTTCGGCCACGGTGCTGTCCGGAGATGATGTGTGGGTCACGGTCGATGCCGCGTCGTCGAACGACCTGTTCTATTTCGAGCATCATCCGATGCGCCTCGACAATCTCGCCGTGTTTTCTCCCGACGGTAAGCAAATCAAGGCGGAGAATATTGCGACCGGCCGTTACCGCTCGACCTTCGACGTGAAGCTGAGCGAATCCGGCACCTACAAGATGGCCATCGTCAACGATTCCCTGTTCGCCAGCTATCGCGTCGATGGACAGGTCAAGCGCATGCGCGGCGCGACGCCGGAGAAGATCGAAAAGGAAATTCCGAAGAACGCAACGGACGTTCGCGTTCAGGAAGTCCAGAGCCGGATGGAAATCTTCGTGACCCAGGGCAAGCCGAGCGATACCGTGCTGAAGCCGACCGGCCGCGGCCTCGAACTGACCGCGATCACCCATCCCAACAATCTGGTTGCCGGCGAGAAGGCCGAGTTCCGGCTGCTGCTCGATGGCCAGCCGGCGAAAGGTGTCGAAGTGGATATCATCCCCGGCGGCATCCGCTATCGCGACAAGCTCAACGATGTGAAGGTCAAGACCTCGGACGATGGCATGTTCTCCTTCACCTGGCCCGAGCCCGGCATGTACTGGATCAACGCCGGCGTCCGTGACGACAAGGCGAGCTACAAGGACGCTCAGCGCCGCGCCAGCTACACGGCCACGCTCGAAGTGATGGCTCCCTGATTGCGATATGGACGCGCCGTGTCTGATGCCATTCCGTCCCGGCGCGTCCTCGTTCCGCTAGCCCTCACGCCCGCTGCGCCATGTCCCGCAGATAGCGCGGTGGTGGCGCTGGGCGGCGAGACCATGGGCACCACATGGTCGGTCCGGGTCGTTGCTCCCGCGCAAGCCGATCGGGCGAGATGGGACGATACGCTCCGGCAGGAGCTGGAGCGCGAGCTGGCTGTCGTCATCCGGCAGATGAGCCAGTGGGAACCTGAATCGGATATCAGCAGGTTCAACCATGCGCCGGCCGGAAGCTGGCATGGGATTCCGCGCGAGTTCAGGACTGTGCTGACGTGTGCGCTGGACCTGTCGCGCCAGACTGGCGGCGCCTATGACCCGACATATGGCGATCTGGTCGATCTGTGGGGGTTCGGTCCATCCGGCCGGCACCGACAGGAGCCGGCCAGGGCGGAGATCGAACGCCGCAGCGGCAGGGCTGGATGGACGCGACTGGAGCAGCGATCTTTCGACGGAAGCATTCGCCAGCCGGGCGGGCTGCATCTGGATTTTTCCTCCGTTGCGAAGGGCTTTGCCGTCGATCAGCTCTCGCGGCTTCTTGCCCGGCTCGGCCTGTTCCATCATCTGGTGGAGATCGGCGGAGAGTTGCGCGGAAGCGGCCACAAGGCGGATGGCACGCCATGGTGGGTGCGGCTGGATACCGCCCGTCAGCCGCAGGCGGGCGGCGCTGTATCGCGCGCACCGGCGGCGGCTGAAACCGTGCTCGCGCTTCACGGGCTGTCTGTCGCCACGTCCGGGGACGAACGGAATTTCGTCGCTGACGGACGGGCGCACTGCCATACGCTCGATCCCCGGACCGGCTGCCCCGTCCAGAACGACATATCGTCGGTCGTGGTGATCCATGAGAGCTGCATGATAGCGGACGCCCTGGCGACGGCGCTCATGGTCCTGGGGTCCATGGCCGGGCTGGAATATGCGGTTCGCAATGACGTTGCTGCGCTGTTCCGGGTGAAGACGGCGTCCGGAATACGCGAGATCGGCTCGCCGGTTTTCGAATTGATGGCGCAATGATGCCGGCTGCATGGGTGAGGTTCGGGCGGGTTCTGCTGGCCGCGATGGCAACGCTGGGGGTCGTGCTGGCGCCTTCCGTCGCGCAAGCGATGGAGATCGCGCTGCCGGCAGCGCGGCTTGGCGCCGCCTCTGCGGTGGCTGGTCTTTATGCGGCATTCTGCGGCGCGATCATCCTTGTGCATCGGCGGCGGCGCCTTCGCGCCTCGGCGGCAGCCGCTGCAATGGCTTCCGGTGACGGCGAGGTGCTTCTCGTCGCCTTCGCGAGCCAGACAGGGCTTGCCGAACAACTGGCCTGGCAGACGGCGCAGGCGGTGAAGGAAGCAGGTTCGGGAGTGCGCATTCTGCCGCTCGATGAGGTCGATGAAGCGCAACTCGCCGCGGCTTCGCGCGTCCTTCTCGTCGTGAGCACCACGGGGGAGGGCGATGCGCCCGACAACGCGATCGGCTTTGCCCGGGCGATGATGGGCGCTCCGCAGTCGCTTGGACATCTCGGCTACGGGATGCTTGCCCTTGGCGACAGATCCTACGACGGATTCTGCGCCTTCGGTCATCGGATGGAGGGCTGGTTGCGAAGCGCCGGCGCGCAGCCGCTGTTCGACATGATCGAGGTCGACAATGGCGACGGCGATGCGCTGCGCCGATGGCAGCATCACATCGGGGTGCTGTCCGGCAATGACGACATGCCGGACTGGGTGTCGCCCCGGTATGAGAACTGGACACTGAAGGCCAGACAGCGCCTCAATGCCGGAAGTCCCGGCGATCCGGCCTACCATATCGTCCTGACGCCGCCGGACGCCGGCGCGACGTGGCAGGCCGGCGACATTGCCGAGATCAGTCCACGCAACAGCGACGAAGACGTCACGGCATATTTCTCGGCGCTCGGGCTGGATGACCGGGAGGTCACGCTGGCGGACGGCACGCGACAGCCTCTGCGCGATGTTCTCGCCAGTTCGGTTCTGCCGTGTGGCGGCGATCCGGCTGCGGTGCAGGGATTGACCGCTGACGATCTCGCGGTCGGGCTGAAGCCTTTGCCGCATCGTGAATATTCCATTGCCTCGGTGCCAGCGGACGGAGATGTCGAACTGGTGGTGAGGCAGATGGCGCATCCGGACGGCCGCCTCGGCCATGGTTCCGGATGGCTCACGGCCCATGCGCCGGTCGGCGCGACGGTTGCCTTGCGGGTTCGCGCCAACCGGTCCTTCCACGGTCCGGCCGACGATTGCCCGATGATCCTCATCGGAAACGGCACCGGCATCGCGGGTCTTCGAAGCCATCTCAGGGAAAGGATTCTCGCCGGCCGGGCGGCCAACTGGCTGATCTTCGGCGAGCGGACGCAAGCGCATGACTTTCATTTCCGCGCCGAACTGGAGAGGCAGGCCGCGCACGGCCATCTGCGGATCAGCACGGCGTTTTCGCGGGATCAGGCGGTGCGCATCTATGTTCAGGATGTGCTTCGCAGCGAGGCGGCGGAGCTTCGGGAGTGGGTCGCACGGGGCGCCGCAATCTATGTCTGCGGCAGCCTCCAGGGCATGGCGGCCGGCGTGGATGCCGCACTGGATGATATTCTCGGCCCCGATCAACTGGAGTATTTGCGAACCACGGGCCGATATCGACGCGATGTTTACTGAATGTTAACCGTCCGGCGCGGACAGCGTGATCGTTAGAGGTTCTCAAGCTCCTGCTGTATAGCTTCCTGAATCGAAGGGAAGAAGTTCCCGGGCCAGCGATGTATGAACCAGCAGATGAACGTTGAAAGAGAGAGCCAATCCGGGTGCCGAAGCGACGATGCGCAAATGTTCGATCTCGCGCCGGTCTCGCTCTGGCTCGAAGACTATAGCGGCCTGAAGTCCCTGTTCGAGAAATGGCGGGCCGCCGGCATCACGTCGTTGCGCAGCCATCTGCGCGAGAATCCTGAAGCCGTCAGCGAATGCTCGGCCTGTATCAGGCTGATCAAGGTGAATCGCAGGACCCTCACGCTCTTCGAGGCGGAGGACACGGGGCATCTGATGGCCAGCCTCGGCTCCGTCTTCCGTGACGATATGCTCAAAAGCCATATCGAGGAACTGAGTCAGCTCTGGGACGGCTGCCTGCATTTCAGCAGTCACACCGTCAACTACACGCTGTCCGGCCGCCGGCTCGACATTCAGTTGAACGGCAGCATTCTTCCCGGCTATGAGAGCGGCTGGGAGCGCGTCCTGATCTCGATCGAAGATGTGACCGACCGGGAAACGGCCCGCCGCCGGCTCGGTGCGAGCGAGGAATATGCCCGCGGATTGTTCGAGCACTCGCCGGTTTCCTTATGGGTTGAGGATTTCAGCGGCGTGAAGGCGCTGCTCGATGAAGCGCGGGAGCAGGGCATTCAGGATTTTCGGGTTTTCACCGATGTCCATCCTGAATTCGTCAGCCGATGCACGAGTGAAATACGGGTTCTGGACGTCAATCAGCATACGCTTGAGATGTTCGCGGCACCCGACAAGCCGACGCTGCTGTACCGTCTGTCCGAAGTGTTCCGGGACGATATGCTTCAGAATTTCCGGGAGCAACTCGTCGATCTGTGGGACGGAAAGCTGTTTCAGCAGCGTGAGGTGATCAACTATTCGCTGGACGGCGAGATGTTGCATCTCCATATGCAGTTTTCGGTGCTGCCGGGGCATGAGAAGGACTGGTCGCTGGTGCAGGTGGCGCTCACCGACATCACCGCGAGAAAGAAGGCCGAAGCTTATCTGGAATTTCTTGGCCGTCATGATGCGCTGACGAAGCTCAACAATCGTTCTTTCTATGTCGAGGAACTGAACAGACTGGAGCGAAGGGGGCCGTTGCCGGTCACGATCGTGATGGTGGACCTGAACGGGCTCAAGCAGGCCAATGACCAGTGGGGCCACGCCGCGGGAGATGCGCTATTGCGCCGGGCGGGAGAGGTGATCAACAAGCTGGTGGAGAAGCCCGCATGCGCCGCCCGCATCGGGGGCGATGAATTCGCGATCGTGCTGCCCGCGACGGACGCCCAGGGCGGCGAGCAGATGATGGACGATATCCAGAAACTGGTGGAATTGAACAACCAGTTTTACACCGGCGTGCCTCTTGCCGTTTCAATGGGAGCGGCAACGAGCGCGCCCGGCGAGCGGCTTGAGGCTGTCGTCCGGCGCGCGGATCTGCGGATGCTGCAAGCCAAGCGGGAATATTATGCGTCGCGCGGCGCGGCGCGGGAGGGCGCCGTGGACGGCGCGGCGGAGTCCGTGACGGACGCCACGCCATGATCGAGCAGGCGGTCGATCGCGGCCAGAAGCCGGGACCGGTCGTTCTCGTCGAACGGACTCAAGCGGTGCATTTCGAGATTGGTCAGCCCTTCGATGGCAAGCCAGGCCAGGATGGCGGCGTCAGGATCTTCAGCGGTCTCCTTCACCTTTCGCCACTCGCGAGCTATGGCTTCACGGACCGGTTCGAGCAGGGTGGGATTTTCCGATGAGGCGGCCAGGATGCCGCAGGCGAGCTGCTCCTGGCTGTTGGTTCGCGTTTTGAGAGAGGTGGCCACGGACAGCCGGACTTCGATATTGCGCCGGTCGGCGTAGCTTGGGCGGAGCGAAGCCTTGACGGTAAAATACTCTTCCATCATGCGGGCGATCATGCCCTGCAACAACGCATCCTTGTTGGGAAAGTTGTAAAGCAGGCCGCCTTTGCTCAGCCCTGCGCGCTCGGCCACCGCTTCGAGGGTCAGGCGTCCCGCGCCCGTCTCCCGGACGAGTTCGTCCGCCGCATCGAGGATGCGCTGTCGCGATGTTTTTACGTGCTTGCGATCGCTCATCGCCCGAAACACCCTTGTCACTATACCGTCTGGACGGTATATAGTGGCCGCGCCTGAAGCGGTCAAACCCGGCGCAGCGGATGCCTTTCTGGTTCCTCCGTCGAATTCCCGCGCTAGTGGATATGCCATATGAAACGACGGATTTTCGTCAGCATCGTCTTTGTCCTGGCCATTGCGCTGTGCGGGGGGCTGATCTGGTTCAACTTCTTCCGGGATCGGATGATCGCGGACTTCTTCGCGAAGATGCAGCAGCCGGCACAGACGGTGGCCGCTGCCACCGTTGAATCCCGCGTCTGGAAGCCGGGGATTCCCGCTATCGGAACCGCGCGAGCCGGCAACGGTGTGCAGCTTGCGGTCGAAACCGCCGGCGTCGTCAAGGAAATCCATCTCCAGCCCAATAAGCGTTTTGCTCGCGGCGAGGTGCTGGTGCAACTGGACGACGCCGTCGAGCGGGCGGATCTCGCCGATGCCAAGTCCAGCCTGCAACTGAACCAGGCGGCGCTGGAGCGGTCGGAGGCGCTGCGGGCCAAGGGCTTCGCGACCGAAGCCTCCTACGAACAGACCGTTGCCCAGCTTGCGACAGCACGGTCGCGGATGGCGCGTCTTGAGGCGGTTATCCAGCAGAAGGCGCTGAAAGCGCCGTTCGCCGGTGTCGCCGGCATCGCCAGAATCGACGTCGGCCAATTCGTGACCGCCGGCACCGTCGTCGCCACCTTCCAGGACATGCGCACGATGAAGGTGGATTTCAGTGTGCCGGAGCAGTTTCTCAGCAAGATGTCGATCGGGCAGGTGGTCCGGTTCGGCGTCTCCGAGACCGAACTGCGCTTTGAGGGCAAGATTTCCGGCATCGATCCACGTATCGACCCCCAGACCCGACTGGTGCTGGTTCAGGCGCTCATCACGGATAACCCTGATGACGGAATCACGCCCGGACAGTTTCTGTTCGTAAGGGTCGAGTTGCCGGAGGAGCCGGCCATTGTCACGGTCCCGCAAACCGCGGTGATAACCTCGCTGTATGGTGATTATGTCTATCTCGTCGACAAGGATGAGAAGGATGGCAACGCCCGGGAGATCGTCCGGCAGGTCTTTGTGAAGGTCGGTCGCCGCGAAGGTGCGTTCTCCGAAATCCTGTCCGGGGTCGAGCCTGGCCAGACCGTCGTGGCGTCCGGCCAGAACAAGGTTCAGCCCGGCGCTGTGGTGAATATCGATCGCAGTATCGACGTCACCAATCTCAATCGTCGATAACGAGGCCCCCCACATGGGTTTCACCGAACTCTTCATCCGGCGGCCTGTTCTGTCGTTGGTGGTCAGCCTGATGATCCTGCTGCTTGGCGCGCAGGGTCTGATGAGCTTGCAGGTGCGTCAGTATCCGAAGGTCGAGGAAACGACCGTGACGATCACTACGACCTATCCCGGCGCCAGCGCGGATCTCATGCAGGGCTTCATCAGCAGCCCGATCGCCAAGGCGGTCTCCAGCGCGGAGGGCGTCGACTATGTCACGTCCAAAAGCCGGCTCGGCGTCAGCACCGTTGCGGTCCGCATGCGGCTCAACACGGACCCGAACGCGGCAATGACCGAGGTGACGGCCAAGGTTCAGCAGGTCCGCGCCCAGTTGCCGACCGATGCGGAAGATCCGGTCATCGTCAAAGGTACGGGCCAGAGCTTCGCCCTGATGTATCTGACCTTCGCCAGCACGGAGATGACGTCGGAGCAGGTTTCCGAATTTCTCACCCGTGTCGTGCAGCCGCGCTTCGCCACGCTGGATGGCGTGGGGAATGCCGAGATTCTCGGTGGCCGTGATTTTTCGATGCGGGTCTGGCTGGATCCGTTCCTGCTGGCGGCCCATAACATCACAGCGTCGGATGTGGTCGGGGCGATACGCTCCAGCAACTTCCTCTCCGCTCCCGGAAAGACGCAGAACGAGCTGGTCGCCTATTCGCTCCAGATGCAGACGACCCTACAGACACCGGAATCCTTCGGTGCGCTTCCCGTTTTCACCAAGGGGGATCAGGTCGTCCGGCTGCGCGATGTCGCGCGCGTCGAGCTCGGCCCGAAAAGCACCGACGTGGTCGTCAGCTTCAATGGACGCGAGGGAACCTTCATCGGCATCACGCCGACGCCGGCTGCAAATCCGCTGACTGTCGCCGAAGAGGTCAACAAAGCGATCAAGGAAATCGCGCCGACGCTCCCCAAGGGCATGTCGGTCACGATCGTCTATGACGCATCGAGCTTCATTTCGGCCTCCATCGAGGAAGTGTTCAAGACCATCGGCGAAGCGGCGCTCATTGTCGTCCTCGTGATCCTGCTGTTCCTCGGCTCCTTCCGCTCGGTGTTGATCCCGATCGTCACGATTCCGCTGTCGTTGATCGGCGTCTGCCTCGTGCTGTTCGCCCTGGGCTATTCCATCAATCTGCTGACTCTTCTGGCGATGGTTCTGGCCATCGGCCTTGTCGTCGACGACGCTATCGTGGTGGTTGAAAACATTCATCGACATATCGAGGAAGGATTAAGTCCAACCGATGCCGCCGTTGTCGGCATGAAGGAGATTTTCGGACCTATCGTTGCGATGACCATCACGCTCGCAGCGGTCTATGCACCGATCGGCTTCACGCAGGGGCTGACAGGCACGCTGTTTCGCGAGTTTGCGTTCACGCTTGCCGGAGCCGTCATCATTTCCGGCATTGTCGCGGTGACATTGTCGCCGATGATGTCCTCCAAACTGCTGAAGTCCCACGATGAGGGTGGCGGAGGCAGATTTGCCGCCTTCGTCGATCGGAATTTCACGCGCCTTGAGAACTGGTATTCGCGCAGGCTGTCCGGTTCTCTCGATTATCGGCCCGTCACTCTGGTGATCGTGATCGCGATGCTGGGTACGACCGCCTTCATGTTCATGAAGACCCCATCCGAGCTTGCGCCGGAAGAGGATCAGGGCGCGTTCCTGGGAATCGTGAATGCGCCGCAATATGCCACGGTGGATTACACGCAGAAATTCGCGCTCGAATTCACCAAGGCAGGCGAAACGATTCCCGAGATCGACGCGACATTCCTGATCGCCGGCATTGATGGCGCGGGGGGCGGCTTTGTCGGATTCAAGCTGAAGGAATGGAGCGAGCGCACGAAGAAGGCATCGGTGACCAAGCAGGAGATTCAGGATCTCCTGAACCGCAATGCGGGTGTTCAGGCATTCGCTTTTGCGCCGCCGTCGTTGCCGGGCGCCAGTGACGGTCTGCCGATCCAGTATGTGCTGCGGACGACCGGTGATCCCTCTCAGGTGTATGAAGTCGCCGAAGAAATTCGGCGTCGCGCAACCGCGTCAGGTCGCTTCATCATCGTCCAGAACTCGATGTCCTATCAGACGCCGCGCGCCAAGATCATCGTGGATCGCGATCGTGCGGCGGCGCTGGGGGTTCCCGTCAGTGATATCGGCACGACTCTCGGCGCGCTGGTGGGTGGTGCGCCCATCTCGAAATTCGACCGGGACAACCGCAGCTATGACGTGATCAGCCAGGTGGCGCAGGAGGATCGGCTCAACCCGGAACGCCTTGCGCAGTTCTACGTTCGCTCGTCCAGCGGAGCCATGGTGCCGCTTTCGGCGCTCGTCCGGATTGAGACCGGCGCTTCGGCTGCGGTCATCGAACAGTTCAATCAGTTGAACTCCGCGACCGTTTCCGCGTTGCCTCTTCCCGGCAGTACGACAGGGGAAGGTCTGGCTGTTCTGCGGCAGATCGCATCCGAAGTCATGCCGGCGGGCTATTATCCCGATTATGCGGGACAGTCCCGGCTCGAGGTTCAGGAGGGTAATTCTCTCGTTCTGGCTTTCGGCCTGGCCCTCATCATCATCTATCTCGTGCTGGCCGCCCAGTTCGAGAGCTTCCGCGATCCGCTGATCATCATGATGTCGGTTCCGTTGTCGATGTTCGGAGCCATCGCATTTCTCAACCTCGGCGTCGCGACGCTGAATATCTATACGCAAGTGGGATTGATCACGCTTGTCGGCCTGATCACCAAGCACGGCATTCTGATGGTTGAGTTCGCGAATGAGGTGAAGGCTCATCGCGGCGTGAGCAGCCGGGAGGCGATCATCGAGGCGGCGCGTGTTCGTCTTCGCCCGATCCTGATGACGACGGCGGCGATGGTTCTCGGCGTCTCGCCGCTAATCACGGCCTCGGGCGCCGGCGCGGCCGCGCGTTTCTCCATGGGCCTCGTGATCGCGACCGGCATGTCGATCGGCACGATCTTCACGCTGTTTGTTGTCCCGATGTTCTATACGTTCATTTCGAGGGAAAGACCTCTGGCCGAGAGGCAGGCTCTTGCAGCCCAGCATGCGGGCGCTCACCCGGCACCCGCTGAATGACAGAAAGCCCGGAAGGCGAGAGCTTTCCGGGCTTGTTCTGTTCGGCAGAGACAGACTGTTTCGGCCCGCTGGCCTCACATATCCTCGAAGTAGCTTTTCACGCTGCGATCGGCGTCGCCGACTTCCGGGCCATCGTAAGGGATGCCGACCTGTATGGTTTCATAGCCTGCGGCGAACATGTTGACATAGGGCGCGCCGGCAAAGGCGACCGGCTTGATGCGATCCCACAGGATGTAACCCTTGTCATCCACGCAGGAGGCTTCGACGGAAGCGGCGACGACATTGCCGACAACCATCATGCGGCCCAGCCATTCCTTGGTCCAGACCACTTCGCATTCAAAATGCCGCATGCATTCCGCGATGCGCGGCGGCTTGACGATGGTCGAGGGCAGGGCCGTGAGCCCGGCCTTTTCCAGCTCGTTGACGCCGGGCGCGAACGGCAGGCCGACGATGCGCACCTTTTCCAGGATGTCTTTCTCGAACTGCGGCAGGTTCACCACGAACTGGCCGGTTGCAAGAAGGTTCTTGCCGGTGTCGCCCTTCTGGCTCGTCGTGAAGGCGATCTGCACCGGATTGTGAACGATGCGCACGCAGGTTGCGTAGGACGCCGCGTTCACGCGGCCCTGCGAATCCACTGTCGTGATCATCGCGGCATGTCCGCCCGGCGCGAACAGCCGGTCCCAATATTTCTCCGGCTGATTGATGAAGTTGCTTGTGTCGCTCATGAAGATGATATGCTCCGGCTGATGGCCTATTCAGTCTATCATGCTATTGTTAGGTTTTATCAGCGCAGAGCATTCCGTCAAGCATGCGGCGTCGCTGCTTGAGCCCATGGCGCTTCCAATGGAACGAGAAGCTCGCGCCGCATGAATGCTGCATCACATCCTGACTTTCGCGTTCTCATCGTCGGCGCGGGTCCGGCCGGGCTGATGGCGGCGGAAACGCTCGCGGCGGCTGGTCTGCCGGTGACGGTGCTGGAGCGGATGCCTTCGCCTGCCCGGAAGTTTCTGATGGCGGGAAGGGGCGGCCTCAATCTCACACATAGCGAAGACCTGGAAGCGTTTCTGACGCGATATGGCGATGCGGCCGTGCATTTACGCGCTGCGGTGGAAGGCTTTCCGCCGGAGCGGCTGCGGGCGTGGTCCGAGGAATTGGGACAGCCGACATTCGTCGGATCGAGCGGCCGGGTTTTTCCGGAAGCGTTCAAGGCGTCGCCGCTGCTGCGCGCCTGGCTGAAGCAGCTTGAGGCGCTGGGGGTGAGGTTTCTCTATCGTCACGAGTGGGCCGGCTTGACGGGCGACGGCGCAGTGAAGGTCCGCCTGCCGGACGGCCGCGATGAGACACTGGCTTTCGATGCGATGGTGCTGGCGCTCGGCGGCGCGAGCTGGCCGCGGCTCGGTTCGGATGGGAACTGGGTATCTGCGCTCAAGAGCGAGGATGTCGCCATCGCACCGCTGCGCCCTTCGAACTGCGGCTTTGTCGTGGACTGGTCGGCGAAATTCCGCGAGCGTTTCGAGGGCAAGCCGCTCAAGCGCATCGCCCTGTCCGCGGAGGGCCGCACGGCTCGCGGCGAGATGATCGTCACCGCCACGGGCATCGAAGGCGGAGCCGTCTATGCGCTGTCGTCGCTGCTGCGGGAGCGGATCGCCGCGTCGGGCTTCGCCACCCTGCATCTGTCTTTGCTGCCGGATCAAGCCGTGCCTGATCTCATCCGTCGCCTTTCGCGCCCGCGCGGGAAGGACTCGCTCTCCACTTTCCTACGCAAGGCGCTGGCGCTGCCGCCGGTCGGGATCGGCCTGTTGCAGGAGGCCGCGCTTGCGCGCGGCGCACCGCTCGTGGTCATGCCGGTGGAGGCGCTGGCCGCGCTTGTGAACGACATTCCATTGCGCCTCGAAGCAGCGGCGCCGCTCGCGCGGGCGATTTCCAGCGCCGGCGGCATCCGCTGGGACGAGGTCGATGCGGACTTCATGCTGAGGAAGCGGCCCGGCGTCTTCGTCGCCGGCGAGATGCTGGATTGGGAAGCGCCGACCGGCGGCTATCTTCTGCAAGCCTGCTTCGCGACCGGTGCCGCGGCGGGGCAAGGCGTGTTGCGCTGGCTCGGTCGCGCGAGTCCCACGCCGGACCAGGGTCTGCCTCAGCTTGGTTGAATCAGACCCGCTAGCACTGTTCTCGTTTGAGCATGATCTTGTCCGGAAACCGGTGCTCACTTTTCGGGATCATGCTTTTTGTTCGCGCATGATCTGATCCGAAAACCGGTGCCCACTTTTCGGGATCATGCGCTAGCCGCCCTCGATTTCCTCGCGCAGCATTTCCAGCTCCAGCCACCGTTCCTCGGCGCTGGTAAGCTCCTCCTGCGCCTTGGCGATCGCGGCGGAGGCTTTATCGAAGGCGGCGCGATTGCGCGTGTAAAGCGACGGGTCGTCCAGCTCGGCCTGCAAGCTCTTGATGCGGCCTTCCAGCGCCGCCATCGTTCGCGGCAGCTCCGCGAGCGCATGCTTGTCCTTGAACGACAGGCGCGCCTTGGCCGGCCGCGCCGGCGGCTTGTCGTTGCCGGATGTCTCGGCCGCGGGCCGCCGGGCCTTGGCCTTCTCCCGGGACAGATCGCTGCCGCGCTGGGCCAGCATGTCGCTATAGCCGCCGGCATATTCGGTCCACTGGCCGTTGCCCTCCGGCACGATGACGGCATTCACCACGCGGTCGAGGAAATCGCGATCGTGGCTGATGAGAATGACCGTGCCGGCATAGTCCGACAGCAGCTCCTGAAGCACGTCGAGGGTCTCCAGGTCGAGATCGTTGGTCGGCTCGTCCAGCACGAGAACGTTGGACGGCTTGGCAAGGGCGCGCGCCAGCATGATGCGGCCGCGCTCGCCGCCGGAGAGCACCCGCAGGGGGGTCCGCGCCTGCTCCGGCAGGAACAGGAAGTCCTTCATATAGCCGATGACATGGCGCGGCTGGCCGTTGACCATGACCGAGTCGCCGCGCCCGCCGGTCAGCGCGTCGCTGAGCGTCGTGTCGGGGTCGAGGCTGTCGCGCTGCTGGTCGAGGGTGGCCATCTCCAGATTGGCGCCGAGGCGGACGCTGCCGCTGTCCGGCGCGGTCGCGCCTGTCAGCAGGCCGATCAGCGTCGTCTTGCCGCTGCCGTTGGGGCCGACGATGCCGATGCGGTCCTTCCGCATGATCCGGGTGGAGAAATGCGAGACGATCGGCCGTTCGTGGAAAGCCTTGCTGATGTCCTTGGCCTCGATCACCAGCGCGCCGGAAGCATCGGCCTCCGCCGCGCCGACGACCGCCTTGCCCGCCGCGCCGCGATAGTCGCGCCGGTCCTGCCGCATGGCGTCCAGTTCGCCCATGCGGCGCATGTTCCGCTTGCGCCGGCCGGAGACCCCGTAGCGCACCCAATGTTCCTCGGCCGCGATCTTGCGGTCGAGCTTGTGCTGGTCGCGCTCCTCCTCCGCCAGCGTCTCGTCCCGCCAGTTCTCGAATTTGTCGAAGCCGGCGGCGATGCTGCGGGTCCGTCCGCGATCCAGCCACACCGTGGTCTGCGACAGGGTGGAGAGGAAGCGGCGGTCGTGGCTGATGAGAACGAGGGCGCTGCGCCGCTGCGCCAGCTCGCGCTCCAGCCATTCGATGGTGGTCAGGTCGAGGTGGTTGGTCGGCTCGTCCAGCAGCAGGATGTCGGGCTCGGGCGCCATCACATGGGCAAGGGCCGCGCGCCGCGTCTCGCCGCCGGACAGCGTGGCTGGGTCTTCCTCGCCGGTCAGGCCGAGCTGTTCGAGCAGGTAGCGCGCGGCATATGGCTCGTCGCCCGGGCCAAGGCCGGATTCAACGTAAGCCAGCGTCGTGGCGAAGCCGGTGAAGTCGGGCTCCTGCGGCAGATAGCGGATCGTGGCGCCGGGCTGGATGAAGCGTTCACCGCTGTCCGGCTCCACGAGGCCGGCCGCGATCTTCAGCAGCGTGGACTTGCCGGAGCCGTTCCGGCCGACGAGGCAGGCGCGTTCGCCGGGGGAGACCGAGAGGGCGGCCTCCCGCAACAGCGGCGTACCGCCGAAGGTGAGCGAGATGTCGCTGAGCTGGAGAAGCGGCGGGGCCATGCAATCCTGACGGGTCGGAAACGGGACGCCGGATAAGCCCCCGCATCCGGCGTTCCGTCAAGAGCGGCATGGTCCCGCCCTTGGCAGGCTTTGCGTCGTGCCCCTTCGCTGGTCCCTGGGTCAGGCCCTCCGTGCAACCATCGCACCGGCGCATCAGGACCAGAGCCGGCGGGAGGCGATCTGCGCGCCCTCCACCAGCGCCCGCAATTTCTTCTCCGCGATTTTGGGTTCCACCATCACCGTGCCGGCAAAGGTGCCGAAGCCGCAATCGACGCTGGCGATGACGCGCTCGCGGCCGACCGCGCCGGCGAAGCGTTCGATGCGCTGGGCGACCAGCTCGGGGTGCTCCACATAATTGGTGGAGGAATCGATCACGCCGGGCAGCAGGACCTTGTCGTCCGGTGTGTTCAACTCGCGCCAGACGTTCCACTCGTGATCGTGGCGGGGGTTGGCGGCCTCGAAGGAGATGCCCTGCGGCTTGGCCTTGACGATCACCGCATGGATCTTCTCCAGCGGCACGTCGAAGTCGTGCGGACCTTCGTAGTTGCCCCAGCAGATGTGCATGCGCAGCTTGCCGGCCGGGATGTTGCGCAGGGTGTGGTTCAGCACCTCCACATGGAAGGCGATGCGCTTCATGAATTCGTCGTCGGTCAGGTCCTGAAAGCCGGTGTGCCGCGACATGGCGAGGTCCGGACAGTCGATCTGAAGCAGGAAGCCGGCGTTGACGATGGCCTCGTATTCCTCGCGCATGACTTCGGCCAGCGCCTCGATATAAGCCTCGTGGTTCGGATAGTAGCGGTTGGGCTGGAACGAGGCGATGACGCCGGGGGACGCCGAATTCAGGAATCCCTCCGCGACGCCGGCGGCGTCCATCGCGGCGCGGAAATTGCCGAGTTCGGAGTCGAGCTGGCTGCGGTCCTTGACCGAGATGGGGCCGACGCAGCACAGCCGGCGAAAGAGCTGCGGCCCGCGCATCCGGACCATCATCTGGCGGTATTCCGGATGGTCCTTCAGGTCGAGATGGATCGGCGGCGTATAGTCGCCGCCGCCAAAGCCCTCGCAGCGATCCTTGATATAGGTCGCATAGCCGATCTTGCTGGTCTCGCCATCGCTGACGACATCGATGCCGATGCGCTTCTGGTCATCGACGACCTGCGCCACGGCCTCCCGCATCACGGTATCGAATTCGGCCGGATCGTAGGCTTCGTCCTGCTCCTTCTTGAGCAGAAGCTCGGAGACTTTCTGGCTGCGCGGCAGGCTGCCGACATGAGTGGTCAAAATGCGATCGGTGCTGAGCCGCACGTTCTTCCTCCCGTGTTGCCGGCCTTGGTGGCCGTTCCCGGGGAGTGTCGGGGAATCCTCTCAGGAAATCCAGCCCGAAGCCGCTTACGGAAAAAGCAAAGGGCCGCCCGGAGGCGGCCCCTGCATTCGTGAATGTCGTGCGGCTCAGCGCTGGCCGGCGACGATGGGGCCGAGGCTGGTGATGGCTTTCTCGCGCTGGGCCATGTTGTCCGGCGTGTCGCGCACCACTTCGAGCTTGCCGGAATTCACCAGCTTGGCGAAATCGCCGGTGCCCGCCGGGCTGTAATCGCCGGCGGAGGTCACGGCCTCGCGGGCGGCCTTGCCTTCCGGGGTAGCGAGGAAGCCGGCGAGCAGCCTGGCCGCGTTGGGGTTGGGCGCTTTGGCCATGACCGTGGCCACGAACTGGCCCATCACGACCGGCTCGGGGATCACATAGTCGATCTTCAGGCCCGAGCGGCCCCAGCGACGGACCAGCGAGTCGACCTCGCCGACGCCGAACAGCCGTTCGCCTGCGTTGATGATCGGCTCGCGCGGCGCGCGGGTCATGAGGATGTTGTTCTGATGCAGGCCGCGGACGAAGGTTTCGGCCTTGTCCAATCCCCAGGCGAGGCTCAGGCCGCCGGACAGGCGCGGCAGCAGGAACAGGCTGGCCGTGAGCTGACCTTTGTATTTCGGATCGGTCATTGCGTCCCAGCGGGTGGGGACGTCTTCCTTCTTCACCTTGTCGGAATTGAAGGCCAGCGCATAGGCCATGTTGCTGGTGAAGGCGGCGCGGCCGTCGAAGGTGACGTTGCTGGCGGGAATGCCGAAAGTGGTCCAGTCGGTCTTGGCGAGCAGATCGCGCTGGACCAGCGGGGTGACGCCGGTCAGCGAATGCCAGAACACGTCGATCTGATGGCGGCCGCCGCGCGCTTCCGCGATGGCTTTGGTGGCGATGTCATTGTCGCCGACCCATTCGACCTGGATGCCGGGAAACAGCTTGCCGAAGGCGGCCGGAATCCAGTCGACCTCGCCCTGCTGCGTGCCCCAGACCACGACCTTGCCTTCGGCCTTGGCTTTTTCATAAAGCGCCTTGACCTCGGGGCTGTCCTGCCAGGCCGCCTGGGACGGCGTCATGAAGGACATCGTCGCCAGCATGGCGCCGAGTACGATTCGTCGAGTGGCTCTCATGGCTTTCTCCCTGAAAGGACTGCACCGTTGAGCCGGTGCAGTCCGTGTCTACCCTGGTCGGTGTTATTTCTGGCCGGCGATGATCGGCCCGAGCTGCTGGGTGGCCTTGTCGCGCGCGGCCGCTTCTTCCGGCGTGTCGCTCACGAATTCGATCTGCTTGGACTGGATCTTCTTGGCGATCTCGCCCGTGCCCGTGGAGGTATAGTCATCGGCGAAAGTCATATCGCGGCGGGCCTTGCGGCCTTCCTCGGAGGCGATATAGCCGGCGAGCAGCCGGGCCGCATTCGGGTTCGGCGCCTTGGCCATGACGCTGCTGCCGAAGTTGCCGATGACGACGGGCTCGGGGATGACGTAATCGACCTTCAGGCCGGAATTCATCCAGACGCGCACGAGCAGGTCGATTTCGCCGACGGCGAAGACGCGCTCGCCGGAGGTGATGATGGACTCGCGCGGCGAGCGCGTGAGCAGGGTGTTCTGCTGCGTTGTCAGCTTGCGGGCCACGTCCTCGGACTTTTCGAAGCCCCATTTCATGCTGAGCGCGCCGAGCAGGCGCGGCAGCAGGAACAGGCTGGAGGTCAGCTTGCCCTTGTATTTCTCGTCGAGGACCTGCTCCCAGCGCGTCGGGACGTCCTCCTTCTTCGCAAGATCGGTGTTGTAAGCGATCGCATAAGCGATGCTGCTGCCGTAAGCCATCTTGCCGTCCAGCGCGACGTTGCTGGCCGGCACGCCGAAGATCGACCAGTTGATCGGCGTGACGAGATCGCGGCTGACGAACTGCTGCATACCCGTGAGCGAATTCCAGAACACATCCACCTGATGGCGGCCGGCGCGGGCTTCGGTGATGGCGCGGGTCATGGCCTCGTTGTCGCCGGCCCATTCCACCTTGATGCCGGGAAACTCCTTCGGGAAGGCCGTGCCGACCCATTCGACCTCGTTGCGCTGGGGACCCCAGATCACGACCTTGCCTTCGGCCTTGGCCTTCTCATAGAGCGCCTTCACCTCGGGCGAATCCTTCCATGACGCGGCACCGGCCGGCGTCGCGAGCAGCGCGGCAGCGGCGACCGCGGCGAACCCCCAAGAGGCGATCCCTGTTTTCGTCATCATGCGTTTCCTTGCGTGGTATCGGTTGAATTGTCTCAGGTCGCGGGGCTGGCCTTGCCCCTGAACACGGACCCTTCGAGAGATTGAATGCTCACCCAAACGGGCATGCCTTTTTCGAAATCGAGATCGCCGGGGATCGGCACACGCAGATTGACGTCCCCGCCGAGATGGACATCGCATTCCATGCTGCCGCCCTGATAGGTCAGCCGGGCGATATGCCCTTCCAGCACGTTCCGGGCGGCGGGGGCGGCGTCCCGGGACAGGGTGAGCTGTTCGGGCCGCAGCACGATGCTGACGCTTTCGCCGGGCTCCAGCGCGATATCGGCATGAAGATAATGGTTGGTGCCGGTCAGCGTGATCTGGCCGGCGCCCGCCGGCGCCGCCTGGCCGGACATCACATTCGCCGACCCCATGAAGAAGGCGACGAACGGGTCGGTCGGCGTGCGATAGATTTCGCGCGGCGTGCCCTCCTGCACGATGACGCCCTGGTTCATCACGGCGATGCGGTGCGCCAGCGAGAAGGCTTCGGCCTGGTCGTGGGTCACGAACAGGGCGGTGATGCCGATGCGGGCGATGAGGTCGCCGAGTTCCTTGCGCATGGTGTCGCGCAGGCGGGCGTCGAGATTGGAGAGCGGCTCGTCGAGCAGCAGCAGCGTCGGGTTGCGGACGATGGCGCGGGCGAGCGCCACGCGCTGCTGCTGGCCGCCGGACAGGCGGGTGGAGGCGCGGCGCACATAATCCTGCATGTTCACGAGCCGGAGCGCGGCCATCACCCGCTCCTCGATCTCGGCCTTGGCGACGCGCGGCCGCTGCACCCGCAGCGGATAGGCGATGTTCTCGAACACGTCGAGATGCGGCCAGATCGCGTAGGACTGGAACACCATGCCGATCGGCCGCTGGTGCACCGGCACGAAAATGCCGGAGGCGGGATCGGACACCACCTGGTCGCCGATCCTGATGACGCCGGAATCGGCATGCTCCAGCCCGGCGACGCAGCGCAGCGTCGTGGTCTTGCCGCAGCCGCTGGGGCCGAGGAGGGCGTAGCAGTCGCCCTCCTTCACTTCGAAGTCGATGCCCTTGATGACCGTGTTGCGGCCCTCGGGGGAGTTGAAAGTTTTGGTCAGACCCGAAACGACAAGCATGGACTACTCCGCGCTCTGGCGGGGGATGATATACCGCCGCGCCAGAAAGATCATGGGGAACACCATGAACATGATGAAGGTGGCAAGCGCAGCCGAAGGCGCCGGCTGGCCGTTCTGAAAGAGCTGCCACAGCAGCACCGGCAGCACGATGTTGTCCGGGCTGTGCAGCACCAGCGGAATGGTGAATTCGCGGGTGCCGATGATGAAGATCAGGATGAAGCCCGACATCAGCGCCGGCAGCAGCAGCGGCACGACGATCCGCAACTGGGTGGACAGCCACTTGCCGCCGGAGGCGGCCGAGGCTTCCTCCAGTTCGGAGTGGATCTGCATCAGGCCGGCCCGCGCGATGCGGGTCGTGGCCGCGATGCGGTAGGAGGCCGCGAGGATCAGAATCCAGATCGTGCCGTAGATGCCGATGGGGACCGACAGCCACAGGATCATCACCGACAGCGCGACGATCACCGAGGGAATGCCGGTGGACATGAACGACAGGAAGTCGATGCCCTTGCGGCCCCACCAGTTGGAACGCGCGATGATCCAGCCCAGCAGCGCGCCGACGGTCGTGGAGATCAGCGCGGTGAAGAAGGCCACCACCAGCGTGTTGAAGACGGCCTTCCAGAACACCGCATTGCCCATCACGTCCCGATAGGCCGCGAGCGAGGCGTTGGCGAGATTGTCGAGCGTCGGCGCGGCATAGCCGAGCAGGCTGGTCCACATCAGCACCAGCGCCGGCAGGATGACGGCGAGGGCGGAATAGACGCCGAGCAGCGCATAGGCCGCATATTTCCAGCGCCCGAGCGCGATCTGCTTCTGGCGATACGCCTTGCCGGTCACCACCGCGAACTTGTCGGCCCGGCGGATCGCCATGTTGTAGAGCACCAGCGCCAGCATGCCGAGGAACAGGAACGGGATCGAGATCGCCGCCGCGCCGCCGTAGTTCGGCAGGCCGCTCGCCGGATTGAGCTCGTTGAAGATGCGGTAGGCGAAGACGTTGATGCGCGCCGGCAGGCCGATGATGAGCGGCAGCTCGAACTGCTCAAGGGTGATGAGCGTCACCAGGATGACCGGCGCGAGAATGCCCGGCAGCAGCACCGGGAGCGTGATCTTCCGGAAGGTCTTGAACGGCGAGGCCCCGGATGCGCCGGAGGCTTCCTCCATCTGCGGATTCATCGAGCGCAGCGTGGCGGTCATCAGCAGGAAGACGAAGGGCGTCGATGCCAGCGACTGGCAGACGATCAGCCCGGTCATGCTGAATACGTTCAGCGGGCCGGGACCCTCGAAGCCGAAGATCGACTGGATCGCGAGATTGATCCAGCCGGCGTTCGGTCCCAGCAGGAAAATCCAGGCGATCGCCAGCACCGGGATCGGCACCAGCAGCGGAAACAGGATGAGCGAGAACCACACGTCGCTGGCCTTGATGTCCGACCGTTCGATCAGCCAGGCGAAGGTGAAGGCCAGAAAGGTCGTCAACGCCACCGTGCCGCAGACGAATATCAGCGTGTCCGGCAGGATGCGGGTGTAAAGCACCGGATCGTTGAAGATCTGGATGAGGTTGTCGAAGGTGAACTGAGCGCCCGGTTCGAAAGGCAGATAGTCCGCCGGCCCGCGGAACGCTGAATAGAACAGCATGCCCACGGGAACTGCGATGAGGAAAACCGCCACGAGTGCGCCGATCAGCGGCACGACCCTTTGGCCGATATCGACTTTTGCCAACGAATTCATTGAAGGGTTCCTGGGGCGCGATTCCGGAGCCGGGCGCCGGTCAAGTTATTGCAAATGAGCGCGTCGCGAGGTCGCCGGCCGCGTCTGTAGGGTGCGGCGCCTGCTGAAATGAGGTGCTTTCCGGACGGGTGCTCTCCGGCGAGGCGGCCGGACAGGGGCGGGCGTCCCTGGACAGGACCCACGCGGCAGCGCGGCCGCCGGTGCTTCCGGCGACATTACGAGCAGACGCGATAATGTCCTGTGCGCGATGCCGGGGGATGCCTGGCATCAGGCTTGAGATTTCCATTGACGTTCCCCCGACGGGCGCGTGTATCCGCGCCTTAGGCTGGAAAGGCTCCAACGTTCCATGTTAGTGTTGTGATTGTCAACACTGGAAGGTGCGGCATGCTGGCTTCGTGAAGATCGGGCGATGCCGGTATCGATGGGTAAAACGGGGGGCAGGACGGCAATGGCTGACGCCGTGTCGAACGAGGACATGGTCCGGAGAGGCAAAATCCGCAGGCCGCCTTCCGAAAGGACCGAGGGAGGAGTGGACCAATCCATCTCGTCCAAACTGCTGCTGGCCGCGAATTTCTGGCGGCGCAGCGGGAATGCCTACTATCGCCAGCACTTCAATGTTTCGATCACGGAAGTTCACGTGCTGATGGTGCTGGATGCCCATGCGCCGCTGTCGCTGAATGCGATGGCGGCGAGTTGTGGCATCGACAAGGCCCAGATGAGCCGTTGCGTGAAGCAACTGGTGGCGCGTCAACTGGTCAGGCATGGCCGGAGCCGGCGCAACGGCAGCGAGATCGAGCTGTCTCTCGACTATGGCGGGGTGCGCCTCAGCAAGGAAATCAAGCAGGCCGCAAAGAGCCGTCTGGCGGCGCTTCTGCGCTCCTTCTCGGACGAGGAGATCGTCGTTCTGCGCGGCTTCATGGATCGTCTGATCGACAATGCCGGCGACGAGGTCGCGGCGGCCGGCAAGGCTGCAAGCGCTGCTGATGGCAAGGTTGTCGATGGCAAGGTTGTCGATGAAATGGCTGCGGAAGGCTCCCGTCGGCAGCGCGAGGACCGGCGTGCCGGCGGCGTGAATGGCTGAGGTCGTCGTCATCACCGGGGCGTCGAGCGGCATCGGCCGCGCGCTCGCCCTGCATTATGCGAAAGCCGGCGTGGTGCTGGGCCTTGCGGGCCGCGATCCGGAACGGCTCGAGGACGTCTGCCGGGCCTGCACCGCGCGCGGCGCGAAGGTCGTGTCCGGCCTGTTCGACATCCGCGACCGGCAGGCGGTGAGCGAATGGCTCCTTGCGCTCGACGATGCGGGCCCGGTGACGCTGCTGGTCGCCAATGCCGGCATCGCCGGGGGCACCCAGCAGGACGGCGGCCGGGAAGACGCGGCGCTGGCGGCCGCGCAGATCGAGGTCAACCTGCAAGGCGTGCTCAATACGGTGTATCCGCTGCTGCCGCGCATGGCGGCGCGCGGCCGCGGCCAGATCGCGCTGATGAGTTCGATCGCGGCGCTGGTGCCGCTGCCGGATTCGATAGCTTACGGCGCGAGCAAGGCGGCCGTGTTGTATTACGGCCGGGCGCTGCGGCAGAATCTCGCCGGCACCGGCCTGCGGATTTCCGTGATCTGTCCGGGCTTCGTGACGTCGCCGATGTCGGCCCGGTATTCCGGCTGGAAGCCGCTGGAAATGTCCGCGGAGCGGGCCGCCGCCATCGTGGCGCGCGGGCTGCGGCGCAACCGGCCGGTCATCGCTTTTCCGAGGTCGCTGGCGCTTGCGGCGCGCATCGGCGCGGTGCTGCCCGAAGGTCTCCGCCATGCTGCCATGAAGCCGTTCGGCTTCACCATCGCCCGCATGCCGTAGAAAGGGCCGGCGGCAGGTGATCCGCCGCCGGCGTGAAGCGTCGTCAGCCGCGCCCGATGAAGGAGCGCTGCTCGGTCGGCATCATGGTGATCTCGTAGATATTTACTTCCGGACGCTGCTTGGCGACCATCACGATCATGTCCGCGACGGTCTCGGCTTCCATCACATATTCCTTGCCGACGAGCTGGTCGTGCGGAAGCTTGACGAAATTGGACATCGTGGAGCCGACGCGGACGATCGACGCCGTGATGTGGTCGTCGCGATAGTCGAGGCAGATCGAATGGGCGAGGCCCTCGATGGCGTGCTTCGTGGTGGCATAGGGCGCGCCGTTCGGGCGGGGCGTCTTGGCCGAGATCGAGCCGATCATGATGATGCGGCCGCTCTTCTGCGGCTTCATGATCTTCAGCGCCTCGCGGCTGCACATGAAGACGCTGTTGAGATTGGTGTCGATCATCTTCTGCCAGCGCTCGGTCGGCATCTCGTGGGTCGGCATGCCGGTGCCCATGCCGGCGTTGTTCACGAGAATATCAAGCCGGCCATAGGTCTCCTTGATGACCTTGAACAGGTTGACGACGTCGGCCTCGACGGTCACGTCGGTGCGCACGGCGATGGCCTCGCCGCCCTTGTCCTTGACCTGCTTCACCAGCGCTTCGAGCTTGTCCATGCTGCGGGCGGTGAAAACGACCTTGGCGCCTTCCTCCACGAACCGCAACGCGATGGCCTTGCCGATTCCCTCGCTCGATCCGGTGACGACCGCCACCTTGCCTTCAAGTTGCCCCATCGCGTTGTCCTCCCGCTGTCCGTCGCGGCGAGGTGCCGCGCGCTCAGGCTTCCATCGCGGGCCGCGCGCGGCGAGTCAAGGGCGTCCGTTCCGGGGCGTCCGTGACCTTCGGCCCGCTTGCACCCCGCTTGCCGCCGCCCGACCGGCGAGCCTATGAATGAGGGTACAAACAAGCATATCGGGGGGGAATGTTCATGGCCGAACGGGTCACGGTGATGTCCGAGGGGCTCAAGCTCGCGGGCCTGCTGCATATTCCGGCGGACATCGCGCCGGGCGAGCGGAGGCCGGCTTTCGTGGTGCTCCATGGTTTTGGCGGCAACAAGGAGGGCGAGCAGGGCGCCTGGGCGAGCAAGACGCTGTTCGAGTGGGGATATATCTGCCTCCAGATCGATTTCCGAAGCTGCGGCGAGAGCGAGGGTGAACGGGGCCGCATCGTGCCGCAGGAGGAGGTGATCGATGCGCAGAATGCGATCACCTTTCTGGAAAGCCGGCCGGAGGTCGATCCCAAGCGCATCGCGCTGTGCGGGGCGAGCCTTGGCGCGGCGGTCGCCATCGTCACCGCCGGTCAGGACAAGCGGGTCGCGGCCGTTATCAGCCAGGGCGGCTGGGGCAGCGGACCGCGCAAGTTCATGACGCAGCATCCGCCGCCGGAGCAATGGAACCGTTTCCTTGGGATGATGAGCGAGGGCGTGCGCCATCGCGAGCAGACCGGCAAATCCATGATGGTGCCGCGCTTTGATATCGTTCCCATTCCAGAGCGGCTGCGGCCGATGCTGCGCGACGGCCAGATGGAGTTCACGGCGGAAACGCCGCTCGGCATGTTCCTTTTTCATCCGGAAGCCGCGATCGGCGCGATCAGCCCCCGGCCGGTGCTGCTGCTTCATGCGGTTGGCGATTCGGTGACGCCGGCGATGGAGTCGGTCGAGCTGTTCCGCAACGCGAAGTCGCCGGTGGAACTGCATCTGGTGGATGGCGCCGATCACTTCATGTTCGCGGAATCCAATCCGCGCGTGACCGGCATCGTGCGGGAGTGGCTGAAGTCCTATTTCCCGCTCTAGCGGCCGGACCGGCAGACGACGGAAATGCGCATCTCATGGGCGCGCCGGTCCCGCGCGGTGTTGTGCGGGACCGGTTCGTTGCGCCGGCAAGTCATGACTTCAAAGTCATGACCTTGCCGCGATGCCGCCATCCCTCATCAAGGGCAGGGAATGACGCTTCGTTCAGTTGAAGCGGATCGGAACGACGATGGTGCGCGCAGCGTCCGAAGGCGGCGGGGGCACCGGGCTGGACCGCCGCACCAGCGAAACCGCCTCGCCATCGAGCGTGGAGTTGCCGGAGCTTGACGCCAGGCGGGCGGAAACAACGCCGCCGCCGTTATCGATGGTGAAGGCCACGCGCACTACGCCGCTGCCGCCGGTCGGGCGCTTGTGGCGGTTGAGATGCGCGAACAGCCGTCCCTTCCAGGTCGAGACCGACATGGCGTTCGAGCGTGTCGGCGCGCCCTGAGTCGGGGCGACGGCGCGCTCGGCCGGCGGAGCGGCCATCGGCTTGGGCGCTGCCGCGACCTGTTTCTTCGGGCGCGGCTTGCGCTGCTTCGGCTGGGGCTTCGGCGGCGGTGCGATCGCGACTTCAGGCTTGGGTGCCGGCAGGATTTCCGGCGGCGGCGGCTCTTTTTCGGGTTCGACCTCGGGCACAGGTTCCGGCTCGGGCGGCTCGGGCTCAGGCTCGGGCGGCACTTCAGCGGTTTCAACGGATTCTTCGGTTTCGACCTGCTCCTGCGGGGGACCGGGTGCCAGTTCCGTTTCAGGCGCGGGAGGCGAAGCCGGCAGTTCGGCAAGCTCGATCACGAGGGCGGCGGCCGGTTCCGCTGACACCGGCTGCGGCCAGTTCATCACGGCGGCTGCGACGCTCATATGCGCGCAGAGGATGGCCGCGCCGCAGAGCGACCAGCGTGTGACTTCTTTCCAGTCGATGACGCCGTTGTCCATCATGGTGCTGACGGCTTCTCCAGGCCGACGAGGGCGATCTTCAGATAGCCGGTTCCCCGCAGCAGGTTCATCACTTCCATCAACTCGCCATAGGGCACGGCCTTGTCTGCGCGCAGGAAGATGCGCGTCTCCTTGTTGCCGGACGCGGCCTGGTCGAGCGTGAAGCCCAGCGTCTCGCGGGCCACCATGTTGTCGCCCAGCGCGAGGGACAGGTCGTTTTTCACCGTGAGATACAGCGGCTTCTCCGGACGCGGCTGCGGCTGCGCGGTGGAAGCCGGCAGATCGACGGCGATGTCCACCGTCGCCAGCGGTGCGGCCACCATGAAGATGATGAGCAGCACGAGGATCACATCGATGAACGGTGTGACGTTGATCTCGTGATTCTGGTCGAGATCGTCGCCGGCGTGGTTCAGCTTGGCGCTCATGGCCGTATCTCCGCGGTTGCCGTTATTCGGCTGCGGTGGGGTATTGCCGCTGATGAGCGGCAAGGGCCGCATGACGATCGAGATCGCGGCTCACGAGACGAAGGACTTCCGCCGAGGCATCGCCCAGCACGGCCCTGTAGCCGGTGATGGAGCGCGCGAAGGCGTTGTAGATCATCACTGCGGGAATGGCCGCGACAAGGCCCATGGCCGTCGCGAGCAGCGCCTCGGCAATGCCGGGCGCGACGACGGCGAGGCTCGTTGTCTGCGACTGGGAGATGCCGATGAAGCTGTTCATGATGCCCCAGACGGTGCCGAACAGGCCGACGAAGGGAGCCGTCGCGCCGATGGTGGCGAGCACGCTGGTGCCGCGCGTCACCCGGCGTCCCGCGGCGGCCTCGATGCGGTCGAGACGGGAGGCGACACGCTCCTTCACGCCTTCCTTGTCACGGGTATCCGAGGACATCTCCATTTCGAGCACAGCGGAGTCGATGAACTGCCGGGCGACGCCATGGCGCTTGTCCATCCGCTTGGCGGCGTCTTCCACGGACGGGGCTTTGCCGAGCACGAAGCCGGCGCGTCGCGCGCGCCGCCTGATGGCCATCAGTTCGAGAGATTTGGCGAGCCAGACGGTCCAGGTCACCACCGAGGCGAAGGCGAGGCCGATCATCACGGCCTTCACCACCCAGTCGGCGGCCATGAACATGCCCCAGGGCGTGAGGTCGTGGGGCAACTGCGCCGAGCCGATCACCGGCGGGGCCGCGACCTGCTGGGTCGCACCGGATTCCGCTTCGGGGGTCGCGGCGGGGGTCTCGGAAGACACGGCTGGCTGGCTGGCATCCGGCTGCTGGGAAACGGAGCCGGCCGGATTCTCGCCAGATGTCTGGCTCGGAAGCTGGCCCTGAGTGGCAGCACCGGCCGCTGGGGCAGGCTGTCCGGGTGCGGCTGATGGCGCGCTGCCGGCGGACGGCTGGGTCTCTGCGGGGGCGGGCGTTACAGCAGGCGGAGGCGGCGCGAGATACGGCGCGGCCGGCTGCGCATTCGCCGGGGGATTGGTTTGCGCCAGGCCCGGGCCGGCACCTGTCGAGGTCAGGGCGATCGCGAAAGCGCAGGTGACAGCGCAGACCCGGTATCGCGTGGTGGCCCGTCCGATAAGTGCAGCGTTCGTCATGCCCAACCCGTTACTGATGTGATGACGTTCCGACCAGATAAATCCAAAGATGATCTCGGCTTACAGAAGCCGCCATCATCAGCAGGTCGTCATCCTCATGTATTATACTTGTATTTTTTCTCAGCCTTGACTGAGGTGCAGCGAGATCGCGGCGAAGATGTCGGTTGATCCTGCGGCTCTAGCCTTGGCCACAACATCTCGGGAACATGCGATCCTCTTGTCTCTCCAAGGACAGGTACCTCTGCATCACAAAGGACCATGATGCTCGATAACGTAAATGCAAGTGGCTCGCAATAAGCGATTCCAACTCTGGAATGATTATAGTCTTTTGAAGACTTTCATTTGAATCGATCAAATCTAATAAAGAGACCGCTGGTGTCAGGGAATACTTGCCGCGTCGAACGTGATGCGTGGCCGGGTGAAGCGTTATGGTCACGCAGGACGAACCGGCGATAGCTTCGTCGCCTGCAAGCCGCGATCGGCAGACCGGAGATCGCGACGGCCGTGACCGCAACGGTGTCACGGGCATTGATCCGTCGCGGACCGGCCTGCTAGGTCACACGACGGGACGGAATTGCGTCATGTGAGGGGCTGCCTATGCTGCGTGTTGCCATTCTCGACGATTATCAGCAGGTCGCGCTTGCGATGGCGGACTGGTCCCGGCTTGGGCCGGATGTCGAGGTCGTCGCCCTTCCGCATCATCTCGGCGATGTCGAGACCGCCGCATCGGCGCTGGCGGAGTTCGATGTGCTGGTGATGATGCGTGAGCGCATGCCGGTGCCGCGCGCGCTGATCGAGCGGCTGCCGCGCCTGCGCTACATGGTTTTCACCGGCTCCCACAACACGGTGATCGATCTTGCCGCAGCCGCCGAACGCGGCATTCCCATCTCGCGCACCGCGATGCGGGCCTCGCCTTCCGCGGCCGAGATCACATGGGCGCTCATCATGGCCTGGATGCGCCATATCCCCCAGGAGCATGCCGCGATGCGGGCCGGCGGCTGGCAGACCACCGTGGGCATGAACCTGCACGGCAAGACTCTGGGCCTGCTCGGCCTCGGCACGCTGGGCAGCGTCGTCGCGCGCTACGGCAAGGCATTCGACATGAATGTGATCGCCTGGAGCCCGAACCTCACGCCGGAGCGCGCCGCGGCGCAGGGCGTCACCGCCGTCTCCCGTGAAGACCTGTTCCGGCAGGCGGACATTCTCAGCATCCATCTCAAGCTCGGGCCGCGCAGCACCGGCGTCGTCGGCGCAGCGGAGTTCGAGCTGATGAAACCTTCGGCTCTGCTGGTGAACACCTCGCGCGGGCCCATCGTGGACGAGGCGGCGATGCTCGCTGCGCTGAAGCAGAACAGCATCGGCGGCGCGGCGCTGGACGTGTTCGACCAGGAACCGCTGCCGGCCGACCATCCCCTGCGCAAGCTGGACAATGTGCTGCTCACGCCGCATCTCGGCTATGTCACCGATGAGTCCTACAAGGGCTTCTTCGCCAGCGCCGTGGAGAATATCGCCGCATGGCGCGCGGGCCAGCCGATCAACCTCTACGAGGCGGGCTTGCGTTCCGCCTGATGCGGGACTGTCCCCGGTAAGTCCCCTGATCAAGTTCCCTGATATGGCCGGTCCGCCCGCCGGCTTCCGGAACAGGCGGCAACTGGCAAACCCACTTTTTCAGGGTTATATTCTGGGTTCGGCAGTCGCTGGCAGAACCGGCTGTCGCGGGAGGCTGTATTGAAAGTTCCGTATTCTGGCGCGATCGATTGCGATGTGCACCCCGTGGTGCCCAATACGCGCGCGCTGCTGCCCTATATGAACGACTTCTGGCAGGATCATCTGGCCCTGCGCCATATCGACCGCGCGCCTTTCACGCTGGCCAGCTATCCGCCGACCGCGCCCCTGTCCGCCCGGCCGGACTGGCGGCCGGAGACGGGCCTGCCGGGGTCGGATCTCGACCTGTTCCGCAAACAGGCGCTGGACCCGTTCGGCACCGGTATCGCCATCTGCAATCCGCTCCATGGCTCGATGGCGCTGTTCAATGTGGACATGGCCGCGGCTTTCGCCTCCGCCATCAACGACTGGATGGCGAAGGAGTGGCTGGACCGCGAGCCCCGGCTGCGCGCCTCCATCGTCGTGCCGGTGCAGAATCCGCAGCTCGCCGTCGCCGAGATCGAGCGCGTCGCGCCGGACAAGCGCTTCGTGCAGGTGCTGATGCTGGTGACGGCGGACATGCCGCTCGGCAACCGCATCTACTGGCCGATCTACGAGGCGGCCGAGCGTCACGGCCTCACCATCGGCATCCATGCCGGCACCATGGCGCGCCAGGCCCCGACCGGCTCCGGCTATCCGTCCTATCATGTGGAGGATTACATCCTTCAGGGACCTGCCTTCGAGGACACGGTCGTCAGCTTCCTCGCCGAAGGCGTCTTCGCCAAATATCCGAAGCTGAAGCTGGTGCTGATGGAATCCGGCTTCACCTGGCTGCCGACGCTGCTGTGGCGCACCAACAAGTCCTGGCGCGGCGTGCGCACCGAGGTGCCGTGGATCGACCGGCCGCCGGCGGACATCGTGCGCGACCATGTGCGCTTCACCTTGCAGCCGCTCGACCTGCCGCCGGACTCGTCGGTGCTGTCCAAAACGCTGGAGCATGTCGGCTCCGACGATCTGCTGCTGTTCTCGACCGACTATCCGCACTGGCAGTTCGAGGGCGAGGACGTGCTGCCGGACGGCCTGTCCGACGCGCTGGTGCGCAAGATCCTGATCGACAATCCGCTTGCCACTTATCCAAGGCTGGCCGACGTGAAGCCTCACGCCGCGCCGTCCGCCACACAGGAGACCGTCCCATGAACATGCCGGTTCTCGAAAAGAATACGCGCGGCGCCTCCAGGCTCAGCTTCGTGGATTGCGACATCCATCCCGTGCAGGGCTCGGGCAAGGACCTCGCGCCCTATCTGTCCCAGCGCTGGCGCGACCATCTGGCGACCTTCGGCGGCCACATCCGCCATGGCATGGTCGGCCAGCAGTCCCATCCCCGCATGATGGCGAACGGCCAGCGCGCCGATGCCTATCCGAAGAACGGGGGACCCCCGGGCTCGGACTTCGACCTGCTCAAGTCCCAGCATCTCGACGCCAACGATGTCGAAGTCGGCATGCTGGTCGCGCTCAGCCGCGGCGGCATGGAGGAGCGCAACCTCGAACTCGGCGCCGCGATGTCCCATGCGGTAAACGACTGGCAGCTTCACGACTGGGTGGAGCGGGACTCGCGCCTGCGCGCCGGCATCGTCGTGCCGCAGGAGCATCCCGAATACGCCGTGAAGGAGATCGAGCTGCGCGCGCAGAATCCCGCGTTCAAGCAGGTCATCATCTCGCCGCGCTCGGCGGAGCCGCTCGGCCGCCGCCGCTACTGGCCGATCTATGCCGCGGCGGAAGCCGCCGGCCTGCCGCTCGGCCTGCATCCGGCCGCCGCCAGCGGCGGCCATCCCTCCAGCGGCACCGGCTGGCCGACCTTCTATATGCAGGAGCATTACGCCTTCGGCACCAACATGGTCGGCAATCTCGTCAGCCTGGTGATGGAAGGCGTGTTCGAGCAGTTCCCGAAGCTGAAAGTCGCGCTCATCGAATCCGGCTTCTCGTCCGCGCCGGCGCTGGGCTGGCGTATGGACCGCAACTTCGAGCGGATGCGCGCCGAGGTGCCGCATCTCAAGCGCAAGCCGTCCGAATATCTGCGTGAGCATTTCTGGTACTGCACGCAGCCGATGGAGGAACCGGAGAAGCCGCATCATATCGTGGATATCCTCGACTGGATCGGCTGGGACCGCATCATGTTCTCCAGCGACTATCCGCACTGGGATTTCGACCATCCGAAATACGTGCTCAACTTCAAGATGACCGATGCCCAGCGCGCCATGATCCTGCGCGACAACGCCAAGGCGCTGTACAAGCTATGACCGAGACTGTTGAGCCGGCCGCCGCGCCGCGTCCCCGCCGCGCCGGCAGCCGCCATGTCGTCGCGACAGTCGGCGAGATCGCGCCGGGCACCTGCAAACTCGTTCATGTGAAGGGCCGCGACATCGGCGTGTTCAATGTCGCGGGCGAATATTATGCCCTCGCCAATGTCTGCCCCCATGCCGGCGGCTCGCTGTGCCATGGCAGGATCACCGGGCTGGTGAAGTCCGACGGGCCGGGAGCTTACCGGCTGGAGCGGCAGGGCGAATTCATCAGATGCCCGCTGCATGGCTGGGAATTCGAGATCCGCACCGGGCAGTCCTATTGCGATCCCGACAGCATGAAGATCCGCCAGTTCAACATCACGGTTCAGCCCGGGGAGGAGCTGGTGAAGGGGCCTTATATCGCCGAGAGTTTCAGCGTCTCGGTCGAGGACGAGTATGTCGTCGTCGAGGTGTGAGCCGCGTTTCGTCGTTCTGCGGAGCTCGCGTAAGGCCCGCGCGGGTCTGATGCGGTGCTCTGATGAATGACACGACAGTGTCATTCAGGATGTGAGTTCTCCATTATCTGAATCCCATTATCTGAATCCTCCATTGGCCGCGCCGCCGGTTCTTTCAAACCGCGGCTCTTCCAGACAGATCGGATGTTTCCATGCGCCTGCGCTTTTCTCCGGCTTCTCCTTTCGTGCGCAAGGTGCGCGTGGCGGCACTGGTGCTGGGGCTGGACGACCGCATCACCAAGGAGGCCGGCGACACGATGAACCCGGCGGACACGCTGCGCGGCGAGAATCCGCTCGGCAAGATTCCGACGCTGATCACCGACGACGGCACGACGCTGTTCGATTCCCGCGTCATTCTCGAATATCTCGATCATCTGGCCGGCGGCGGCCGGATCATCCCGGCCGCTCCGGACCGGCGCTTCCCCGTGCTGCGGTTGCAGGCGCTGGCGGACGGCATCCTCGATGCGTCGGTGCTGATCGTCTACGAGGGTCGTTACCGCCCCGCGGAGCATCGGGTCGAAAGCTGGGTCGAATTGCAGGCCGGCAAGGTGTCCCGCGCCATGGCGGCATTGGAGGCCGCACCGCCGGCCGGCTCAGGCGCGGTGCCGGATGTGGGGCAGATCGCGCTGGCCTGCGCGCTCGGATATCTCGACTTCCGATTCAAGGGCGAGTGGCGCGCCGCGCATCCCCGGCTGGTGGCCTGGCTGGATGATTTCGCAGCCCGCGTGCCGGCTTTCGAGGCGACCCGCCCGCCCGGTTGAACCGGAAGGCTCCGGTCCGGGATATTTGCGGGGGCTTCGCAACCACCCGGACGCGATTGCCGAACAGACCTGCACCATAGCTCAGTAGCGTCACGGTGTCAAGATTTAATTCCTATAATCTTTTAGGAAGATCGTTCAGGCTGGGTGCGGTCGGTGTTGCGATAAGGCAAAAGGCCCCGCAGAACGGGGCCTTTTTTTAGGCGATGAACGTCCGCGAGGTTCAGAAGCGGTAGTTCACGCCGAGCCGCAGCAGGTTGTTGTGCTGGCCGTTGGTGACGCCGCTGATGGAATAGCCCCGCTCGGCGAGGTCGAGATAGAGATATTCGGCCTTGGCGGACCAGTTCGGCGTCAGGCCGACTTCCATGCCGAGGCCGGCCGCCCAGCCGGTGTGGGTCTT
Organism: Xanthobacteraceae bacterium; assembly: GCA_035556495.1. Lineage (GTDB taxonomy): Bacteria > Pseudomonadota > Alphaproteobacteria > Rhizobiales > Xanthobacteraceae > CANKHJ01. Next base: position 62,325 of record DATMEW010000045.1, read on the forward strand.
GCTCTCGCGCCAGCCGCCGGCTTCCGCCCGGATGCCGCCGATCGCGAAGCCCACGGTGCCGTAGAACAGGATGTTGTTCATGGCGACGCCGGCCCGGCCGCGGATGGTGCTGAACCACGGGTTGGAGAATTTCCAGCCCGCGAAGGTGTCGTGCGCGCCGCTCAGTTGAAGGTCGGCTTCCGCGCCGAGGACGAACTGGCCGGACTGCCAGTTGTAACCGACCTGGACGCCGCCGGCCATGCCGTCCGGGCGGGTCGGATTGTTGTTCACGCGGCCCCATTGATAGCCGAGATTGGCGCCGACATAGGGGCCCATCCAGCTATAGGCGCTGACCACCGCCGGGGCATAGCTCGGCGCATAGCCGTAGCCGCCGCGCATGTCGGCAGCGTGCGCACCGGAAGCGGCAAGGGTGGCCACGGCGGCTGCGGCGGCAATCGACAGTTTTTTCATGGCGCAAAACTCCAACTCACGCGTCACTGGCCGGGAATTCGGGCAGGTTTGCGCCTGCCTGAACCGGCGGGCAGGGCAGTCGAACCTGCCGCACTGCCCGCAAATGCCGGCTTTCTATGGAAAAAGTTATCGCTTTGTTGAAGTTAAGCGGTCGTAAATGATTGGTCTTGCTGCGGGATTCATCATTAACGAAGGGTGAGGGCGGAACTCCCGCAGCGCCGCTGCATGCCGCCGCCGCCCCGCGACGGGTGCCTGCCATGCGCGGTCTCGCATCTGCTGCGTGGACGGCCTATTTTCAAGCCATGACCGGCCGTTTCCCCCGCCATTCCGATTCCATTCTGCCGCCCGACCAGGAGCCGGAACAGGCTCTGGACGACCGTGACCTCGCGCAGGACGAGGACAGCAGCCTGCCGGAGCCGGATCCCAATCCTGCTGAAACCGTTGCGGCGCCTGCAAGGCCCGATTCCGATGCCATCGACCTTTCCGCGCCGGTCAACCCGCTTGCGGTCGGTCGCGGCGTCATCGCCCGTCATGTGCGCCACGCGCCCAAGGGGCCGGGCGTCTACCGCATGATGGATGGGGCCGGCGAGGTGCTCTATGTCGGCAAGGCCAAGAGCATCCGCAAGCGGCTGCTGAGCTACACCCGGCCGGTCGCCTATGATTCCCGCATCGAGCGGATGATCGCCCATACGGCGGATCTCGAATTCATCTCCACCGGCACCGAAACGGAAGCGCTGCTGCTGGAGGCCAATCTCATCAAGCGGCTGCGGCCGCGCTACAACGTGCTGCTGCGCGACGATAAATCATTCCCCTATATCGCCATTGCCGGTGACCATTGGGCGCCGCAGCTCGCCAAGCATCGTGGCGCCCGCGCCGCGCATGGGCGCTATTACGGGCCGTTCGCCTCCGCCGGCGCGGTGAACCGGACCATCACGGCGCTCCAGCGCGCGTTCCTGCTGCGCTCCTGCACGGACGGCTTTTTCGAGAGCCGCACGCGGCCCTGCCTGCTTTATCAGATCAAGCGGTGTTCGGGACCCTGCACCGGCGAGATCGACTTCGCGGGCTATTCGGAACTCGTCCGCGAGGCGGATGCGTTCCTGTCCGGCCGCAGCCAGGCTGTGAAGCAGCAGCTTGCGGGGGAGATGGAGGCAGCCTCCGCCGAACTCGATTTCGAGCGGGCGGCGATCTATCGCGACCGCCTCGCCGCGCTGTCGGCGATCCAGTCCCAGCAGGGCATCAACCCGCGCGGCGTGGAGGAAGCCGACGTCTTCGCGCTCCATCAGGAGGGCGGCTTCTCCTGTGTGCAGGTGTTCTTCTTCCGTGCCGGGCAGAACTGGGGCAATCGCGCCTATTTCCCGAAGGCGGACCGCGCGGTCGAGGAGGGCGACGTCCTCGCCGCTTTCATCGCCCAATTTTATGACGACAAGCCCGTGCCGCGGCTCGTTCTTGTGTCGGAGGCGATGGCGGAGGCCCCGCTGCTGGCAGAGGCGCTGACGCTCAAGGCCGGGCGCAAGGTGGAAATCCTGCTGCCGCAGCGCGGGGAGCGGCGCGAACTCGTGGGCCATGCGCTGTCCAATGCGAAGGAAGCGCTTGGCCGGAAGCTGGCTGACACCGCCTCGCAGGGCCGGCTGCTGGAAGCGCTGGCCGCCACCTTCGGCCTGCCACGGACCCCGCGCCGCATCGAGGTTTACGACAACAGTCACATTCAGGGCACCAATGCCGTCGGCGCGATGATCGTGGCCGGGCCGGAGGGCTTCCAGAAGAACCAGTACCGCAAGTTCAACATCCGCTCGGCCAGCCTCACGCCGGGCGACGATTTCGGCATGATGCGCGAGGTGCTGGAGCGCCGGTTCCGGCGGCTGATGGCGGAAGCGCCGGCCGGCCCGGCGGTGTCGGACGAGGAAGCCGAGAGCGGCGACGATACGGCCGCCGCCTCGCCCTGGCCGGACCTGCTGCTGATCGACGGCGGCACCGGGCAGGTGACGGCAGTGCGTGAAACCCTGGAGGCGCTGGGCGCTGACGTTTCCGTGATCGGCGTCAGCAAGGGGCCGGACCGCAACGCGGGGTTCGAGACCTTCCACATTCCCGGCCGGCCGGCGCTGAAGCTCAAGCCGCGAGACCCGGTGCTGTATTTCGTCCAGCGGCTGCGCGACGAGGCCCACCGTTTCGCCATCGGTTCCCACCGCGCCCGGCGCAAGAAGGATATCCGCGAGGCCGGCTTGCAGGAGATTCCGGGCGTCGGGCCGATGCGCAAGCGGGCGCTTCTCCAGCACTTCGGAACCCTGAAGGCGATCGAGCGGGCCGCGATCGCGGATCTTGCCAAGGTGCCGGGCGTGAGTGCCGAGATCGCCCGCAAAATCCATGACTTTTTTCACGAGGGTGCCACATGATCCTCCCACAATATGGTCACGTGCCGTGATGGGGCACGGGGCGCGCCGCGCCGTCGGTTGACGCTTGCGGGCCAGGAGTGTTCTTTCCTCTCATGAATGCGGTCACATCCAGTCGCTCGTCAGCCGGCGCCTTCTCTCTGGCGAACATGCTCACCTATGGCCGCATCGTCGCGGTGCCGGTTGTCGTCGGGCTGATGTTCGCGGCGGAAATCCTGCAAAGCGGCCTGATGCTGCGCTGGGTGGCGCTGGCCGTTTTCATCGTCGCCGCCATCACCGATTTTCTGGACGGCTATATTGCCCGCTCCTGGGGCCAGCAGTCCAACTTCGGCCGCATGCTGGACCCGATCGCGGACAAGCTGCTGGTCTCCGCCTGCCTGCTGATGCTGGCGGCCGACGGCACCATCCGCGGCTGGTCGTTATGGGCCGCCATCGTGATCCTCTGCCGCGAGATCCTCGTGTCGGGCCTTCGCGAATATCTCGCGGAACTGCGCGTCAGCGTGCCGGTGACGCGGCTCGCCAAGCACAAGACGACGCTGCAACTGGTCGCCATCGGGTTTCTGATCTGCGGTGCGGCGGGAGATACGGTGCTGCCGCAATGGGTGCTGGACACCCGGTTCATGGTGGGAGACGAGATCATTCCCGCAGCGAATTCCGTGGGCCTGACGCTGTTGTGGGTATCGGCTCTCATCACCCTCTATACGGGTTGGGACTATTTCCGGGCCGGCGTCCATCACCTGATCGAGGATTGACCATGAGGCTCGTTTATTTCGCCTGGGTGCGCGAGCGGATCGGCAAGGCGGAGGAAGAGGTCGATCTGCCGGCAGATATCGTAACGGTCGCGGACCTTGCCGGCTGGTTGACCTCGCGGGGCGAGGAATATGCCCATGCCTTCGAAAATCCGAAGGTCGTCCGCGCCGCGCTGGACCGCGTCCATGCAAAGCCGGAGGCTTCGCTGGCCGGCGTGCGCGAGGTCGCGTTCTTTCCGCCGATGACCGGCGGCTGAGTGCCGGACATGGGTTTCGCGCCGACCATCCGCATCCAGCAGCAACCGTTCGATACGGCGGCGGAGACCGCGCTGCTGACCGCGGGCCGCACCGATATCGGCGCGGTGGTCGCTTTCACCGGCATCTGCCGGGGCAGCGAGACGGAAGGCGATATCTCGGCTCTGGTTCTGGAACACTATCCGGACATGGCAGAGGAGGAGATCGCCCGCCACGTCGCGGAAGCGACAGAGCGCTGGCCGCTGCTCGGCATCACCGTGATTCACCGGCACGGCCGTATCCTGCCCGGAGAAGACATCGTGCTTGTCGTCACCGCCTCCGCGCACCGTCAGGCCGCCTTCGCCGCGGCCGAATTCCTGATGGATTATCTCAAGACCCGCGCGCCGTTCTGGAAGCAGGTGGAGCGGCCGGACGGTTCCGCCTGGGTCGAGGCCAGAGCCGATGACGATGCGGCCGCCGCCCGCTGGCGTGAGAGCTAACATCGCGCGCCGGAGCTGGGACGACCTGCCCCGTTGCAGTCCGCTCCGAGGCCGGCTATCTGCCATTGGAGGGATGAGCCGATATCGGATCATCGCATTCCGAATGGGGGGATAGAATGAATCGCTTGAAGAAGCTGGCGGCGGCCGGGCTGGCTGCGGCGGCGCTGCTGGTGCCGGGCGCGGCTTCCGCGCAGGCTTATCCGTCGCAGGACCTGCATTTCATCTGCGCCTTTCCGCCCGGCAGCGGCGCGGACGTGATCGTGCGCTGGTTTGCGGAGAAGATGCGTCCCATCGTCGGCCGCAACATCATCGTGGAAAACCGCTCCGGCGCGAACGGCAATGTCGCCGCGACCTATACGGCGCGCTCCAAGCCTGACGGCTACACCATCTTCGTCCATGCCGGCAGCACCATCGCCGCCAATATGTCGCTGTTCAAGAATCCGCCGATCAGCGGCAAGGATCTTCAGCTCGTCGCCACCATCCATCGGCAGCCCTGGATGATCGTGGTGGACAAGGACAAGCCCTGGAAGAACATTGCGGAACTGACCGCCTTCCTCAAGGAGAAGGGCGACAAGGCGAGCTATGCCTCGGCCGCCGCGCCGGGCACGGTGATGGGCGAGCTTTACAACCATCTGACCGGCGTGAAGTCCGTCGAGGTGCTCTACAAGAACGCGCCCGACTCCCTGAACGACATGCAGAGCGGTGCCGTCGATTACGGCGTGCATGACCCGCAGTTCTCGGCGGCTCAGGCGCGGGAAGGCCGGCTGCGCATCCTCGGCATCAGCACCGGCGAGCGCATTCAGGCGACGCCCGATCTGCCGACGATGAAGGAACAGGGCGTGGACATGGACCTGACGATCTGGTGGTCGGCCCAGGTTGCGGCGGGCACCCCGAAGCCGATCGTCGATCAGCTCAACAAGTGGTTCTCCCAGCTCGTGTCTTCGCCGGAAGCCAAGGCGTTCCTGAACGGCTTTGGCGGCGACCCCTTCATCAGCACGCCTGAAGAGGCGCAGGCCCGCTTCCTGAAGGATATCGATGTCTGGCGGGAGTATGTGAAGACCGCCCGCATCGTGCCGCAGGGCTGAGTCTGTGAGGATCCCGGCTATCTCGCCGGTATGGCGGGATGGCCGGGTCCATTGCGTGGGACACGTCACCGAAAGCCCCGGTTCGATGGTATCGAGCCGGGGTTTTTCTTTGAGGGGCTGTTGTTTGAGAGGTTTGATGCGGGGCCCTGGCGGCCGCGCCGCGTGGGCTTCGCGCTCCTGAACGCCCTGCGAAGTCGGATCGGACCCGGACGGTGGCGGCACAAGAAAGGCGGGCTCGTGGCCCGCCTTTCCTTCCGCGAGGAAGCGTTTCGCCCTGTCAGGCCGCGGCGGCCTTGCCGGCTTTCTGCGTTTCCGCCGTATAGTCATCCATGAGCTGGAACGTGATCGGCCCCGGCGTGAAGCGCCAGTCCGCGATCTCACCGACGGCGGTGACTTCCGCGGCGCTGCCGGTGATGAAGCATTCCGGCAGGTCGTTCATTTCCTCGGGCAGGATGCGGCGCTCGATCACCTCGATGCCGCGGCGGCGGGCGAGTTCGATCACCGTCTGGCGCGTGATGCCGTCGAGGAAGCAATCCGCGATGGGCGTGTGGATCTTGCCGTCCTTGATGAAGAAGAT
>DATMEW010000046.1:0-6907 GCA_035556495.1 Xanthobacteraceae bacterium
GCGATATCCGCGCCGAACCTTCCGACAGTGAAGGAACAGGGATACGACGATCTGGTTTTTGAATCGAACTGGAGCGCCTTCCTGCCCGCCGGCGCTCCGGAGGATGCGCGCGACAAGCTGAACCGATGGTTCAATGAAATACTGGCCATGCCGGAAACGAAGGAGTTTCTTGCGCCCAATGGTGCGCAGGTGCTGCCGGGCGATCCCGCGAAGCTCGCCGCGATCCTCAAGGATGACATCGCGATGTGGAACCGGGTCTCGAAACTTGTGAATCTCAAGCAGGACTAGACGTCCGCTCAGGGCGAGCGTTTTGCATCGATCCAGACATCTTCAGGGAGCCGGCATTTGCTGACGAGCACCGATCGCATTCTCACGACTCATGCCGGCCGCCTGCAACGGCCCGACGCCATCACGGAGGCGATGGAATCACATCCGGATGGACGGCCCACGGATGACACCTTCTCCGCGCAGCTTAGCGTCGCGGTCGCAGACGTCGTCCATCAGCAGGTCGAGGCCGGCGTCGATATCGTCAACGATGGCGAGTTCGGTAAGCTGAGCTGGAATAACTACCTCAACGGGCGGCTCGCCGGCCATGAGATCGTCCCGGAGGCAACGCTCAAGCCGCTGCAAAGAACCTCGCGCGACCGGCGCGACTTTGCCGAATTTTACAAAGATCTCGAAAGCACGGGCTTCTACTATTTCCGCAATCCCGGCCGGTTCGCACCTGAGGGCATGCGCTGGGCCTGTACTGCTCCCGTCAGCTATCGCGGCGAGGCGGAGCTGATGCAGGACCTCGCCAACCTCAAGGCAGCCGTTGAGGCAAGCGGCGCGCGCGAGGCATTCATTCCGGCGACGTCTTTGGTGCGGCCGAACATGAATCACTATTATCCGACCGAGACGGATTATTATGTCGCGGTCGGTGAAGCGATGCGGACTGAATATCAGGCCATTGTCGATGCCGGTTTCATCTTGCAGATCGACGACCCTCATCTGCCGGATATGTGGGAGACTCATTCCCCGGCGCTCAGTCTTGCTGAATATCGCAGGATCGCGGAAGCCTATGTCGAACTGGTCAACCACTCACTGCGCGGCATTCCCGAAGATCGAATCCGCTATCACATCTGCTGGGGAAGCTGGCACGGCCCCCATGTTCATGACATTCCGCTCCGCGATATCGTCGATCTATTGTTGAAGGTGAAAGCGCAGGGCTATGTGTTCGAGGCGGCCAATGCCCGTCATGAACACGAATGGCCGGTCTGGCGGGACGCCGGCATTCCCGACAACAAGATCCTGATTCCCGGTGTGATCTCGCACGCGACCAACGTGGTCGAGCATCCGGATCTGGTCGCGATGCGGATCGGCAATTTCGCCGGCATCGTCGGCCGCGAACGGGTGATCGCAGGCACCGATTGCGGCCTCGGTTATCGTGTCCACCCGCAGATCGCCTGGGCCAAGCTGCGCACGCTCGCGGAAGGGGCGCGTCGTGCGACGGCAGGCCTTTGGTACGCGCCGTAACATTGCGACGGGGAGGCGAACGGAACGCCTGCCTGAACGACATCGCACATGGATGCCCGGCAGCAGGATCACAGCCGGCTCCATGCTCAGGGTTGCCCGGGGCCGTGTCGTGTTGTCTCCGTCTTTCCGTCATCCCGACTTGAGTTTGCCATGATGCTCCGATGACATGCCTGAAGCGAGGGCGTCATGGGTGCCGACAAGGGAACACGAGTGGAGCAGGTTACGCCTTCAGTGCAAGGCAAGCCGTCCGCTGCGTCGTCGCCGGTGCTGCTGTCCGGCGGAAATCCGAAGATCGCCAAAGGATACGGCGACGAGCCTGTGCAGGCTTATATCGCTGCGATGCCCGGCTGGAAACAGGCTCTGGGCCGGCGCATCGACGCCATCATCACGCGGGTCGTTCCTGGGGTGAGCAAGGCGGTCAAATGGAACTCACCGTTCTATGGAAGCGGGAATGATGACGGCTGGTTTCTCAGTTTCCACTGCATGACGAAATACGTGAAAGTTGCATTCTTCCAGGGCGCGGCGCTGGACCCGGTTCCGCCCGGCGCGTCCAAGCAGGAGCTTGTGCGATATCTCGATATCTATGAGGATCGGCCTTTCGACGAGGCGCAGTTCGCCGCCTGGGTGGAGCAGGCGAGCCGGCTGCCGAACCTGAAGATGTGATTGTGTTCCAGATCCCGTGTTTCTGGTCCTGCGGGTCATCCGCCCGGTGGACAGAAATTGCTATGAAGGGCTTGCCAGAGGGATGACCATGTGTGCTCGTTGGAACAGGGCGTGCAACGGGGCGAACCATGGCGGGCGGGCCGGACGGATCGGGTGAAATGGACGCGGCGCCGCCGCGTCTGGCCATGCTCATCGCGTGCGATCTGCCTGATGAAGTCAGCGCCATGTTCGAGCGTGCCTTCGATGTCACGTCGCGGCGCTATCCGTCCGCGCAGGCGCTGGCCGAGGATGCGGCGCGGCTGAGGCCCGATGTCATTCTTGCGGCAGTCGGCGTGCCGGTGGACGCGGCCGCGATCCGCATGCTGCCGGACTCCGTCGGGGCCATCGCCACCTATTCGGTAGGCCATGATCATATCGACCTCGATGCCGCCCGCGCGCGGGGCATCGCGGTGTTCAATACGCCGGATGTGTTGACCGAAGCGGTTGCGGAGGTCGCGCTGTTTCTCCTGCTCGGAGCGGCCCGGCGGGCGACGGAAAGCATCGCGCTGCTGCGCAGTGGGCAATGGGTGGGCTGGACACCGACCCAGCTCAACGGCGTCGAACTCTGGGGCAAGACTCTCGGCATCTTCGGCATGGGTCGGATCGGCCGCGCCATTGCGGCCCGCGCGCGCGGCTTCGGCATGTCGATCCGCTATTGCAGCCGGAATCGTCTCGCTCCGGAGGCGGAGGAGGGAGCCGCCTATCATTCCGATCCGCAGGAAATGTTCGCGTTGCTGGATGCGCTGGTGCTGGCCTGCCCGGCGACGCCGGAGACCCGTGGTTTCCTCGATGCACGGCGGATCGGCTGGCTGAAGCCCGGCGCGCTGGTGGTCAACATTGCGCGTGGCAATGTGGTGGTGGACGGTGATCTGATCGGGGCGCTTCTGGAGGGGCGCATCCGTGCCGCCGGTCTCGATGTGTTCAATGGCGAACCGCGGATCGACCCGCGCTATCACGATCTGCCGAATGTTTTCATGCTGCCCCATATCGGAAGCTCGACGGTGGAGACGCGCCATCGCATGGGGCGCATCCTGATCGAGGGCATCTCGGCATGGCGTGCCGGAGTGGCGCCCGGCAACAGGCTGGTGTGAAGACATGAGCGGTGATGATTGCGTTTCCGTGCATCTCACCATCCGAGGCCGCGTCCAGGGTGTGGGATACCGCGAATGGCTGCGGCGGCAGGCGGTCGCGCAGGGCCTGTGCGGCTGGGTGCGCAACCGCCGTGACGGCACCGTGGAGGCGGAACTGACAGGGCCGGCGGAGGCCATCGATCGGGTGGCTGCCACCTGCCGACAGGGGCCGGCCCTTGCCGAAGTGCATGCCGTGGAAGCTGCGGCCTGCGCGGCGGCCGAGCCGGTCGCCGCGGGGTTCGAGATTCGCCCCACCAGATGACAGCCGCCGCGTTCGCGCTTGGGTTTCGAGCCTAAGCCGGCTGATCCGTCGTCGGGGCGATATATTCCGGCACCGAGGAAACCGGGACCGTTTCGCCGAAAACGTCTTCGAAAGCCGCGCGCAACTGCATGTCGACGTCGGCCATCGTCACGGGCAGGCCGAGATCGACAAGGCTGGTGACGCCATAGCGCGGATCGGCGATGCCGCAGGGCACGATGTCCTGAAAATGCGAAAGGTCCGGCTCGACGTTGATGGCGATGCCGTGCAGGCTCACCCAGCGGCGCAGGCGGATGCCGATGGCAGCGATCTTGTCCTCGGCGTTCGCTGAGCGGTCCGGCCGGCGCACCCATACGCCGACGCGGTCTTCGCGGCGCTCTCCCCGGATGTTGAAACCGGCCAGGGTCCTGATGATCCAGTCCTCCAGGGCAGCCACGAACCGGCGCACGTCCGGCTGCCGGCGGCGCAGGTCGAGCATCACATAGGCGACGCGCTGGCCGGGTCCGTGATAGGTCATCTGCCCGCCGCGCCCTGTGACGTGGAGGGGAAATCGGGTGGCGGCCGGCGGCGCAGCGCCGGCGCTGGTGCCGGCGGTGAACAGCGGTGGATGTTCGATCAGCCACACCAGTTCGCGCGCGCGCCCTTCGGCAATTGCCGCGGCGCGCGCTTCCATAGCCGCGACCGCCTCGCGATAGGCGAGCGGGCCGGGTTCGATTCGCCATTCGACGGGTGGCGAACCGGGAGCGGGAAGCAGCCTGTCCGCGAGGGAGTTTCTGTCGTTAACCACTTGCTAACCATAACGGGTGGAGGGTCGGCCCGCCAGCGCGAAGGGAAAAACCGCCGTGACAACGCTCGACAAGGTCATGCTCGATATTTCGGTGGTTTTGGGCGCGACATCAATGCCCGTTCACCAGGTGCTGCGTCTGGGACGCGGCGCTGTCATCGAACTCGACGCCGTCGAGTCCGACGAAGTGTTGATTCTGGCCAATGCCATGCCGGTCGCCAAGGGCAATGTTGTGGTGAATGGCAACAAGATCGCCGTCGAAGTGGAAACCCTGCTGCCGCGAACGGCCGCCGCGCGATAGTCGCCGCCCATCGGGTTTCGCCGCCGGCCGTTGTCACGCCGCCGCGGCTCTGGCCTCGGGGACATAGGCCGCAAGATAGTCACCCAGCTTTTCGACGAGAGAGCCGCCGAAGCGGGGATTGACCTCGAAAATGTGCGGCTCTCCGTCCACCAGCCGGAAGTCGATGCAACATGTCCCATCGCTATATCCGAGGGCCCGCATCAGGCTGGCGAAGATATCCAGCGTGGGCGAGGACGCCAGCCAGTGCTTGGCCTTCGGCGGGTGATGCAGCCCTTGCACATAGGGATGCGCGCTCCCGGTATAGCGGATGGTCGCGTCGAAAATAATTTCACCGCTCCTGATCAGGAGATGGGTCGCATATTCCTCACTGCCGGGAATATAGGTTTGCAGGAATGTGCTGGAATCGCGCGGCATATGCGCCGCGGCGTCGGCGCGGTCGTAAAGGATGCGGGAACGGGTTCCCCAGGCATCATGCGTTGCCTTCAGGATGACGGGATAGGCGTCATCATACGCTGGCGGGACCGGCAGCAGCGGGGGAATGAAGCGGCCAAAGCCGTGACTGATGGCCCATCGGTTGAAGGCAAGCTTGTTGTGGCACAGCGCTTCCACCTCCCGCGGGGGGACGAGGGCGGGGATGCGGCGTCCGTCCTCCTGCTTGCGGCGGATCGTTTCGTGGCATTCGAGATGGAACGGCACGACCGCATCGAATGCTTCCAGATCGGCATCGGCGATGTGGTCGATCGTGACCTGATAGCCGCTTGCGCCGGCATTGGTCCGCACGCCGTCGTTCCAGTCGTTCTGAGGGCTGAACAGCAGATGGTGCATTGTGTGGAAAATTCGAAAAAGTGGTTGAACAGCAGGCGCGATAGCCGAGCCGAACATCCGCCACACGGTCATGACGACAGATGTCGGCAGCAGAATTCGGACTGGTTCCGAAAGGCGCGTCGCCTGATAAAACGTCGGTACGATCAGGAATTGCGCGAGGTTATTGCCGCTTCGGTCCTTTAGGTCAAGCTGCTGAAGGAGGCTTTCGTCATTGCTCTTTTTGGCTTTTTCATTGGCTTCGCGTCGGCAGCAAATTGCTGACCGGCCCCTTCGCCAGCCGCGCCGGCCGGTCGCACGCATACTGGCGGCGGGAGGGTCCGGGAAGCTTGCGGCCGTGAACATCGTGATCCATTCCGCGAAGTGGTTTGTTGGCGCGAAGACCAGATCGCAAGCATCTGATCCGACACCTTGATCGGAGATGCGGAAATCGAAGCCGGCATCTCAACAGTTTCAGAATCTTGAAAATTAGATGAGCGGCCAAGAGGTTGAAAAGAGAGGTCAGCCTGCCCTTGACGCTGTTGTCTCGCCGCATCCACAATTCAGTGAGGCGGACGGATTGCTCGTCTGAACCAGGAGGGCGCGCTATGAAATGGGTGGTTCTGGCTCTTGGAGTGTTCCTGTTTTTCAATGGCATGATGTCGAGGACGTATAGCTACGCCAACCCTTCGAGACACTGCTTCAATATGGACTACATCAAGTTTCACGGGTGCTCGGCCAATTACGCCGTTCCCCTGACTTTTGTTTGGGGAGCAATTCTGATCGGCGCTGGATTGATATTCTGGTCCGTCATGCGCGCCCGCCGGGACCGCAAGGCAATCAAATAGCAGCCGTCGAAGGAAGCCGGCATCTGAGCGGTTTTAGATATTAGAAAATGAAATGATGCGGCCGGGAGGCGGGCAGAGGATCAGCCTGCCCTGACGCTGCTTTCGGCGAATCCGGGCGGCTGTATCCCGTCTTCCACACACCCGGTCCAAATTTGGAACTCTCCGAATCTGGCTATCGTGGCAACTGGTCGCAGGTTATTTTCTCATCCGATTTGAGGGGGGATAAAATGATCAAACAAACAATTATCGGCGTGGCTGGCCTCGCTATGATTGCGGCCGGCGCAGGCCGAAGGGCTGTATTTCGACATGGGTAATTCGACAGCGTCCGGAACGTTCACGTCTTATAGGCTCAATGGCGCGGCAGTGTTTACGACGAGCAATGTGCAGACAATCGTGAGAAGCCAGGGCGTGATCGCCCGCGCCGGTGTCAACTACAAGTTCGGCGGCCTCTGAGAAACCAGGTCAACTGAGGAGGTTTCCAGCCCTGCTGCCCTTATGGGCGGCGGGGCTTTCTTTGTTCTGGGGGTATCCTCCCCGCGAATGGCGGAAGCACCTTCAATCCATCCT
>DATMEW010000047.1:0-44318 GCA_035556495.1 Xanthobacteraceae bacterium
GATTCTTGCCTCAAATCGCCCCGGTCCGGAGGTCTTTATGCTCACCCATGCCCAAGTCTGGAACGCGCTCGATCGGCTCGCCGAGAATGCCGGCCTGTCTGCCTCCGGCCTCGCCAAACGCGCCGGGCTCGACCCCACCACGTTCAATAAATCCAAACGCGTCACGCCGGACGGGCGCGCGCGCTGGCCTTCGACCGAGTCCGTGGCCAAGGCGCTGGGCGCGGCCGGAGCCAGCATCGACGCCTTCGTCGCGCTGATGGAGAATGGCGAACAGACGGACCGGACGGCCGCGCGCGGCGTGCCGCTGATCGGACTCGCTCAGGCCGGCAGCGGCGGCTATTTCGACGATGGCGGCTTTCCCGTGGGCGGCGGCTGGGACGAGATCGCCTTCCCGGCCGTCACCGACGAACATGCCTATGCGCTGGAAATCTCCGGCGATTCCATGCTGCCGGCCTATCGCGCCGGCGACATCATCGTGGTTTCGCCCGGCGCGCCGGTGCGGCGCGGCGACCGCGTGGTGGTGAAAACCCGCGCCGGCGAAGTCACCGCCAAGGAACTGAAGCGCCGCACCGCCAAGACCGTGGAGTTGCGCGCCTTCAATCCGGAGCATGGCGAGCGCATCCTGCCGGTCGGCGACGTGCTCTGGATCGCCCGGATCGTCTGGGCGAGCCAGTAACCCGAGAGCCGGCCAGCAGGCCGGCTCAGCTTTTTATGCCGGCATGATCCCGCCCGAAAACCGGCTCGCACTTTTCGGGATCATGCTTTTGCCTGAGCATGATCTGATCCGAAAACCGCTGCGCACTTTTCGGGATCATGCTGAGCGCGCCAGCGCGCCGTCGATCATCGCCACGGTGTTGCCAATGCCATAGACCGCGACGAAAGAGCCGAAGCGCGGCCCTTTCTCCTGCCCCAGCAGCACCTGATAGAGCATGTTGAACCAGTCCAGCGAGACACCGGGCCGGCCATCCTTGCCGGCCTTCTTCTCGTCGAGGAAGGGAGGCCGGCGGCCGATGTCGTAGACGACATCCTGGATCGCCTCCGCGCTCGCCTCGGCGGGGAGCTGGGACAGCGCATCGCGCAGGTCCTGCAACGCCGCGCGCTCGGCCTCGTCCGGCAGGCGGAAGGATTTCGTCGGCAGCACGAAGTCGCGGAAATAGTTGATCGCGTAGCCGACCAGCCTGTCCAGCCGCGGATGGGTCTGCGCCGTCACGCCGGGCCGATACCGGCCGATGAAGCCCCACAGGGTTTCGGCATTCTCCGCGTTGGACGACGACACCAGCGTCAGCAACATCTGGAACGATACCGGCATGTCGGCTTCCGGCGGCGTGCCCGAATGGACGTGCCAGACCGGATTGGCGATCTTCTGCTTCGGCTCTTGCCGGGCATAGCCGTCGAGATGCTGCTGGTATTCATCGACATGGCGCGGGATCACGTCGAAATGCAGCCGCTTGGCCGCCTTCGGCTCGCGATACATAAACAGCGACAGCGACTCCGGGCTGGCATAGCGCAGCCATTCGTCGATGGTCAGACCGTTGCCCTTGGACTTGGAGATCTTCTGGCCCTTGTCGTCCAGAAACAATTCGTAATTGAAGCCTTCCGGCGGCCGGCCGCCCAGCGCCTTGCAGATCGCGCCGGACAGCTTGACGGAATCGATCAGGTCCTTGCCGGCCATCTCGTAATCGACGCCCAGCGCATACCAGCGCATCGCCCAGTCCGCCTTCCACTGGCACTTGACCCGCCCGCCGGTGACGGGCGTTTCCATCCTCTCGCCGGTCTCGGGGTCGAGATAGGTCACGGTGCCGCGCGCGACATCCCGCGCCACCATCGGCACCTGCAACACGACGCCGGTGCGCGGATCGATCGGCAGGAACGGCGAATAAGTCGCGCGGCGCTCCGGGCCCAGCGTCGGCAGGATGATCTCCATGACGCGGTCGTAATGGCGCAGCATCAGCAACAGCGCCTCGTCGAAACGGCCGGACGTATAAAAATCGGTCGCGCTGGCGAATTCGTAGTCGAAGCCGAAGGTGTCGAGAAACGCGCGCAGCCGGGCGTTGTTATGGGCGCCGAAGGAGGGATATTCGTTCGAGAACGGGTCGGGCACCCGGGTCAGCGGCTTGCCGAGATGGGTGGCGAGCATCTCCTGGTTCGGCACGTTGTCCGGCACCTTGCGCAGCCCGTCCATGTCGTCGGAAAAGGCGATCAGCCGCGTCTTCACCGTGTCGTCGGTCAGGACGCGAAAGGCATGGCGCACCATGGTGGTGCGGGCCACCTCGCCGAAGGTGCCGATATGCGGCAGGCCCGAGGGGCCATAGCCGGTCTCGAAGATCACCTCGTCCTTCGGCCGCGCCTTGAGGCGCGCAACGATCTTGCGCGCTTCCTCGAAAGGCCATGCCGAGGACTGTTCGGCCAGTTCACGCCAGGACGCGACGTCCGGGGTCTCAACACCACTCATCAACTCGAAACTCCGCTTTGACACCGCAACGACCAAATCCGCCGGAACGGCGCAAGACCTTTCGCACGCCCTAGAGAGGGTTGATCGGGAAATAGCGCAGCCACAGGTCCGCGAAGCGGCCGTTCTCCCAAATCCGGAACAGCGCCCAGTTCAGGGCGAGCCGCAGGGAATCGTTGCCCTTGCGCACCGCGATGCCGATGCCCTCGCCGAAATGCCGGCTGTCCAGAAACGGCCCGCCGCGAAACGCGCAGCAGTCGCCGGCCTCCGTGGCATTGAGCCATGCGGACAGCATCAGGCCGTCCCCGAACACGAGATCGGCCGCGCCGGATTTCATCGCCTCGCGGGCTTCAGTGATGTTCGCCAGCGGCATCACCTCGACCTCCGGAAACAGTTCCCGCAGATAGGCTTCATGAGCGGAGCCGGCGACCACGGCGACCTTGCGTCCCTCCAGCCGCTCCGGAACGATGTCCTGCACGGGACTGTCCTTGCGCGCGGCAAAGCGCGCCGGCGTCCGGTAATAGGGATCGCTGAAGTCCACCCGCTGGCGCAACTGGGCGGTCGGCGACATCGAGGCGATGGCGGCGTCGCCGCGGTTCTCGTTCAGCGACGGGACCAGCGTGTCGAAACGGCGCATCTGGATGGTGCAGGAAATCTTGATCTCCTCGCAGATCAGCCGCGCGAGATCGACATTGAAGCCTTGCGGATGATCGTCGGGGCCGTAGTTGAACGGCGGGAAATCGGTCTCCGTCAGGAACCGGATCGAGGTCACGCGGGACATATCCGGCCGCTCCGGCCGCCGCCGCGGGTCCCAGAATCCCGGCACTTCAGCAAGCGGCGCCGGCCGGGCGCCGGCGGCCGCAGACTGTGCCCGCGCCGCCAAAGCGGGAGCCAGGGCAAGCAGCACAAGCGTCACAAGCATCAGCAGCAGTCCCGATGCGGGCCGCCGCCACAACCCCAGGCTTTGCAACCGCGAATACGCCACGTAAGCTCCCTGCCGGCTGGAACCAGAATCCGGAATGGCCCCGCTTATAGCGGAAGCGTGCGGCCATTTCAGGTCTTGTATGGGCGGTCATGGGGGGAACGGCGATCAAGGCCGATCTTTCGGCGTCGTGCGATGCTCGCGGCCCTAGTGTCCGGGTCCCGCAACCGGATTCCTCCCGCCAGACATTCCGGCTCTCGCGCTGTCCCGAAGTCGATTGCCTGCGCGGCCTCCTGTCGCCCGCCGTGCTGGCGGCGGCCGAGGCGAGGGCGGACCGCATCGGCACCGGCGCCGATCAGGTGCTGATCGCGCAAAGCTGGATTACCGAGGCCGAATATGTCGCCGCGATGCGCCGCCATTTCGGGATTGGTCGCGATCCGCTGGACGCCCTGACCCGGATCGCCTTTCTGGACGGAGACCAGGCCCTGCTCGCCGCCGCCCGGGTCGGCATGCTGCGGCTCGCCCACGGCCAGGAAAACATCTGGGCCGTCGCGCCGCGCCATCTCAACATGCGGCTGCTCTGCCGCATGCTGGCAGAAACCCCTCATCTCGCCGCGCGAACACGGCTTGTCGGGGCAAGCGACCTCGACGCCTTCGCCCGGCGGCATGCAGCCGACCACATCGCCCGGCAGGCGACGCATGGCTTGTCCGACATGCGGCCGGACCTTTCGGCGGCGGCGCTGCCATGCCGGCGGCTTGTTACGCTCTTTCTCGCGCTGCTGGCCTGCGGCTTGCTGGCGGCATGGGCGAATGCGGCCGCGGCGATCATCGTCTCGGCGCTGCTCGCCACCGGCTTTGTCGCATGGATGGCATTGCGCCTCGCCTGCGCGCTGCTGCCCGTCCAGCAAGGCCCGCCGGCGGGCCGGGCGGCCGCGGACCATGAACTGCCGGTCTATACCGTGGTCGCCGCCGTCTATCGCGAGGCCGCCACGGTGCATCAGCTCGTCGCAGCGATTCGCGCCTTCGCCTATCCGCCGGAAAAGCTGGACATCAAGATCGTCGTCGAGGCGGACGATGACGAGACCCGGGCCGCCCTCGACGCGCTGCCGCCGGGCCCACCGGTGAATGTGGTCGTCGCACCGGCCGCCGGGCCCCGCACCAAGCCCAAGGCGCTGAATGCCGCGCTGCCGCTCGCGCGCGGGCTCTATACCGTCGTCTATGATGCGGAAGACCGCCCCGAGCCGGACCAGCTTCGCAAGGCCCTCGCGGCGTTCGCTGCCGCCGGGCCCGACACCGGCTGCATCCAGGCGCGGCTGACCATCGACAATACCGGCGACGGCTGGCTGACGCGGCTGTTCACGGCAGAATATGCCGGCCAGTTCGACGCTTTCCTGCCGGCGCTGGCGGCGCTGGGTCTGCCGCTGCCGCTCGGCGGCTCCTCCAACCACTTCGACACCGCCATGCTGCACCGGATCGGCGCATGGGACCCCTACAACGTCACCGAGGATGCCGACCTCGGCTTCCGCCTCGCCCGCTTCGGATATCGCACCGGCGTGATCGCCTCATCCACTTACGAGGAGGCTCCCGCGCGCTTCGGCCCGTGGCTGCGCCAGCGCACTCGCTGGTTCAAGGGCTGGATGCAGACCTGGTGCGTGCAGATGCGCAAGCCCCTCAATCTTCGGCTCGACCTCGGCTGGCGTGGCTTCGCGACGTTTCATCTGATCGCCTGCGGCAACGTGCTGGCCGCCCTGCTTCATCCGCTTTTCCTGCTCTATCTGCTGAGCTACGGCGCACTCGGTCTGCCGGAGGCCCCCTTGCTGCGTGCGCTCGCCTGGCTGCAAGGCGGCATCGTCAGCCTCGGCTATATCACTTCCGTTTTTCTCGGCCTGCATGGGTTGCGCCGCCGCAAGCTGCTGGCCCATGGCTGGGCGCTGGCACTGATGCCGGCCTATTGGCTCCTGCTCTCGCTGGCGGCCTGGCGGGCGGTCCATCAGTTGCTGTTCGATCCTTTCACATGGGAAAAGACCGAGCACGGCGTTGCCCGCACCTCGCGGCTGGCCGACGGCAAGGCACCGCCTCCGGACGATCGGCAGCCCGCAGCGTCGCGGGCATCCCTTCAGAGATAGCGCCGCATGTCCGCAGCCGCCTGTTCCGGCGGGCGCTTGATGTTGAACGGCGCGACGAAGCGGCCGTCCTTGTCCATCAGATAGACCAATGCGGTGTGGTCCATCGTGTAATCGTTGTCCGCCAGCGGCACTTTCTTGTAGTAGACGCGATAAGCCTTGGCGACCTTCTCAAGATCTTCAGTGCTGCCCGAAAGGCCCCGCAGCCGCGGATCGAAGCTCTGGAGATAATCCTTCATCTTCTCCGGCGTGTCGCGCTCGGGATCGACTGTGATGAACAGCGCGCCGACCTTGTCGCCGTCCTTGTCCATCGCGCGCAGGATCTCCGAAACCTCGAACAGCGCCGCCGGGCAGACATCCGGACAATGCGTGAAGCCGAAGAAGACGAGGAAAGGCTTGCCCTTGAAATCCTGCTCCGTCACCGTGACGCCGTCTTGATCCACCAGCCGGAACGGCCCGCCGACCGTGGAAGGCTGGGTCACCAGACTCTTGCCGACCGGAAAGAGCCAGAGCACGGTTCCGAAGCTGACGCCGAGCGCCGCGGCAAAGATGGCAATCAGAACCAGGACGCGAACGCTGCGTGACATCAGGAACTTCTCCGCGGAATCAGGCCGGCAGAATCGTGGGCCGCCCTAGAGCATCGTTGGCTTTGACGGAATCAAGGCCAAAGCTCCATGTTGTTGTTTTGACGCATTTTCTTGCACGCAGCGGTCTCCGCTTCGCCCGAAAACGCTCTAGAGGCAATAGGCAATGCCCGCAGCGATCATTTCGTAAAAGACCGCAGGTCCGAGATGAGCCCACAGCGCAAGCGTGCCTCCGACCAGAGCAGATACGACGACCAGCGCAAGAACGAGCGCGGGCGAAACGCCCCAGCGGCGCATGGACGCAGGCTTCGGCAACGGGGTTTTCAACGGTTCGGCAAAATCCGCCATATTCCGCAATCCGACGGCTGACACAGCCTCAAGATAAGCCCGCGGCGCCCTTTCGGCAACGCAAGCCCGGGCAGTCCGGCAGGAACAAGGTTGATTTGGCGGCGGACGCGGCACACAACCCGGAAAACCCTTTCAGGAGACGCTCGTGGCTGGCTTTTCAGAGAACCTTTCCGCCTTCACGTCCGGGGCCATGACACCGCGCGCCTATCTTGAGGCGTGTCTGGCTGCCGTCGAGGCGCGCGAGGCCGAAATCATGGCCTTTGCGCATCTGGACATTCCCGCCGCGCGCAAGGCCGCCGACGCCGCCACCGACCGCTACCGCGCCGGCAGGCCGCTCTCCGCGGTGGACGGCATGCCGGTCGGCGTCAAGGACGTGTTCGACACCGCCGACATGCCGACCGAAATGGGCAGCGTGATCCATCGCGGCCGCCGCCCGGACGCCGACGCCGCCCATGTCCATGGCTTGCGTGCGGGCGGGGCCATCGTCCTCGGCAAGACGGTGACGAGCCAGTTCGCCATCGTCGGCAACGGGCCGACACGCAATCCCCATGACACCACCCGCACTCCCGGCGCGACCTCCGCCGGTTCGGCCGCCGCCGTCGCGGCCGGCATGGTGCCGGTGGCGACGGGGTCGCAGGCGCGCGGCTCCATCATCCGCCCGGCGAGCTATTGCGGGGTGTTCGGCTTCAAGCCGAGCTTCGGCGCGTTGAACCGGGCCGGCTCCCCGGTGCCGTCGAAATCCTACGATCATCTCGGCGCGCTGGCCGGCACCCTGGACGACCTCTGGCTGGCCCTCTGGCAGATCGCGCAGGCCGCCGGCGGCGACCCCGGCCACCCGGAACTGGCGGGCGAGGCTGCACCGCCACGCCCGCGCGCCGTGACACGGCTGGCGCTTCTGGAAACCGCAGGCTGGGCGGAAGCGGACGATGCGGCCAGAGCGGCGCTACTGGACTTCATCGACACGCTGCGCGCTGGCGGCATCGCCGTTCTGACCGGGAAGACCTCGCCTGCCCTCGCGGCACTGGAGGCGGTGGTGGCGGAGGTGCCGACGCAGTGGGAAGCGATCTCGAATTACGAGAACCGCTGGCCGCTGCAATCCTATGACAGAGCCCTGCTCCATCCCGGCATCGTGCGCGGGCTCGACCGGGGCGCGGCGATGACGCCAGAAGACTATCGCGCTGCGCTGGCCTATCGCGCGCGGCTGCGCGCCAGCCATCTTGCGCTGGCGGCGGAAGCCGATGCCTGCATCACCCTGTCCGCGCCCGGCGAGGCGCCGCTGTTTCCGGATTCCGGCTCATCGCTGTTCAATGAGCCGGCAACGCTGCTCGGCGCGCCGGCGGTCTCGCTGCCGCTGCTGGAGACGGGCGGCCTGCCGCTCGGCGTCCAGCTCATCGGCTGGCCGCAACAGGACTATCGCCTGCTCGAACACGCCGCATTTTTGATGGAGCGCAAGGCGCAAGGCTGAGCAAAGGCCTCAACACAATCGCGAAGGAAAAGCTGGAGCGGGCGAAGGGAATCGAACCCTCGTATGCAGCTTGGGAAGCTGCCGTTCTACCATTGAACTACGCCCGCGCGGGCGCGACCATAGCGGACCGCGAGGCCCGTCCGCAAGCAGCGCAAGCGCACCGCCGGCCTACATACGGAAGTGCTTGGACAGCTTCAGGCCCTGCGCCTGATAGTTCGAGCCGATGCCCTGCCCGTAAAGCATGCCCGGCGTCGCCAGCAGCTTCTCGTAGACCAGCCGGCCGACGATCTGCCCATGTTCGAGAATGAACGGCACCTCGCGCGAGCGCACCTCCAGCACGGCGCGCGCCCCGCCGCCCTGCGCCTCGGCACAGCCGAAGCCGGGGTCGAAGAAGCCCGCATAATGCACGCGGAATTCCCCCACCAGCGGATCGAAGGGCAGCATCTCCGCGGCGTGGTCCGGCGGCACCTGCACGGCTTCCTTGGAGGCGAGGATATAGAATTCGCCCGGATCGAGGATCAGGCCGCGGTCCGGCCGCGCCGCGATCGGCTCCCAGAAATCGGCGATGTCATAGGCCCCGCGCCGCTCCACATCGATCACGCCGGTGTGGCGCTTGGCGCGATAGCCGACGAGCCGTTCCGGCCCGAGCCCGGCGAGATCGACGCTCACGGAAATGCCCTCGCCCATCTCGACATCGTCGCCATCCACCAGCCGCCGGGCGGCATGGAGCGCGACGAGCGCTTTTGCATCCAGCACCGCGCGGCCGCTGCGGAAACGGATCTGCGACAGCCGCGAACCCTCGCGCACCAGCACGGGAAAGGTCTTGGGGCTGATCTCGGCATAGAGCGGCCCGTGATAGCCCGCATCGATGCGGTCGAAGCCGCGCGTGCCGTCGGCAATCACGCGGGTGAAGACGTCGAGCCGGCCGGTCGAGCTTTTCGGATTGGTCGAAGCCGCGATCTCCGCCGGCAGGGCCAGTGCCTCGATCAGCGGCACGATATAGACGCAGCCGGTCTCCAGCACCGCACCTTCGGCCAGACTGATCTCGTGCAGCTTGAGCTGGTCGATGCGCGTCGCCACCGTCGCGCCGGGCCCCGGCAGGAAGCTTGCCCGCACCCGATAGGCCACCGGCCCGAGCCGCAGGTCGAGGCTCGCAGGCTGAGTCTGCCCCTCCGCGAAGGGACGGGACGGGCGGATCGCGCCAGCCTCCGCCAGCGCCGCAATCATGCGGTCGGGCAGGATGCCGTTCTGCGGATCGGCGGTATCGGGCGGCATGGGCATCCCGCTGCTCATCCAGGTGATGGCTGCCATGTTGAAAGCGCAGCCGATCTAAGCCGGGGGCCGCCTTGACGCAAACCCTTGCCGCCCTGTAAGAGCGCTTTATCCCGTGGTCATTTGAGCCGGCCGGCTTGCAGCCACGTTAAATAAATCGCTAAAAGGCCGGGGACGCGTGAGCCCGGCCTGAGGTTTTGCCTCCCGGCCGGGTTTTTATTTGGGAGAAATGCCCATGTCCGCGTCCAAAGACAACGTCGCCAACACCACTTCGTCACCCGCCACTTCGTCACCCGCATGGCATCAGGAGACCCAGCTTGTTCACGGCGGGTCGCTGCGTTCGAGTTTCGGAGAAACCTCCGAAGCGCTGTTCCTGACCCAGGGCTTCGTCTACGACAGCGCCGAGGAATGCGAGGCCCGCTTCAAGGGCGAACGGCCCGGCTTTCTCTATTCGCGCTTCTCCAACCCCACCGTCTCGATGTTCGAGAAGCGCATGGCGCTGCTGGAAGGCGCAGAATCCGCCCGCGCCACCGCGACCGGCATGGCGGCGGTGACGACGGCCCTGATGGGCCAACTTCGGGCCGGCGATCATATCGTCGCCGCCAAGGAGCTGTTCGGCTCCTGTCTCTACGTGGTCGAGGATCATCTGCCGCGCTACGGCGTGGAATCGACGCTGGTCGAGGGCGCCGATCTTAACCAGTGGCGCGAGGCCGTGCGGCCCAACACCAAGACCTTCTTCTTCGAGAGCCCGACCAACCCGACGCTGGACGTGGTGGACATCGCCGGGGTGGCGAATATCGCCCATGAGGCCGGCGCGACGCTGGTGGTGGACAATGTCTTCGCAACGCCGATGCATCAGAGCCCGCTGGCGCTGGGCGCGGACTGCGTCGTCTATTCGGCCACCAAGCATATCGACGGCCAGGGCCGCTGCCTCGGCGGCGTCATCCTCGGCTCCGAAGAATTCATCCAGACCAACATCCATACGCTGATCCGCCAGACCGGCCCGTCGCTGTCGCCGTTCAACGCCTGGGTCCTGCTCAAGGGACTGGAGACTCTGGGCATCCGGGTCCGCCAGCAGACCGAGAATGCCGGCCGCATCGCCGACGCCCTTGCCGGCCACGCCAAGATCAGCCGGCTGATCTATCCGGGCCGGCCGGACCATCGGCAGGCCGACATCATCGCCCGGCAGATGAAAGGCGGCTCGACCCTCATCGCCTTCGAGATCGCCGGCGACAAGGCCGCCGCCTTCCGTTTCCTGAATGCGTTGCGGCTGGTGAAGATCAGCAACAATCTCGGCGACGCCAAGAGCATCGTGACCCATCCGGCCACCACTACCCATCAGCGGCTGAAGCCGGAGCAGCGCGCCGCCATCGGCGTGAGCGACGGCCTGATCCGCTTCTCGGCCGGGCTGGAGCATCCCGACGATCTGGTGACGGATATCCTGACGGCGCTGGACGCGGTCTGACCGCCACCGCCAAGGAGCGATATCGCGGCGGGCCGATAATTCCGCCGCGCAGGCTCCTCGGCCCCTTCGTTCAGGACCTCAAGGAGAGCCGCTCACCGTGGCGGATGCGCCGCCGCGGTTGCGGTCGGCCGCGTGCCCGCCTCGGCGATGGCGACGCCGAGCACGGTGGCAAGGCAGGCATAGCTCCAGTCGTTCATGTGCAGGCCATCGGGCGAGACAAATTTATCGAACGACATGCCGTTCGCATCGTGCCATGCGCGCATCAGCGCGAAACGATGAAACAGTTGCACCTTGTTGGCCTGGGCGATGATCTCGAACCGCGCCAGAAGGTCGTTGAGGCTCGCCTTGGCCAGCACTTTCGGCGCATATTGCGGGTCGATGAGCACCACATCGGCCCCGGCCGCCTTCAGGCGCTGAATGCCCTCGTTGATCTGCGTGACGGTCGCGTCCATCTCGGTTTCGCGCAGCAGACCATTGACCCCGACCTGCCACAATACGAGGTCCGGCTTCTCGGACAGCACCTCGCTGTCGAAACGCTTGAGCATGTCGGCGGCTTCCTCGCCATTCACACCGCGATTGACCACCGTGATGCGATCATAGTGCAGCCGCTTCGTGAGGTCCGCCGCCAGCCGGCTCGGATAGGACGCCGCCGGGCTGCTGGCGCCCGCTCCGGCCGTCGATGACGAGCCGATGGCGACGATCGTCACGGGAAGTCCGGAGACAAGACGGGCCGAGACCCGGGGAAGCGGGCTCTGGAAACGGGCCACGTCTGCGCCGTAATGACAGGCCCCCGACTCGCCGGTGAACCGTGCAGGCCCGGCATCTTCCGCCGCGGCTCCGATTGTTGCGAGCGTCAGAGCCCCGACGGCCAACGCAAAACGCAAACTCATTCTCTCCGATCCCTTTCGCACCCGCCGCATCGCCATCATTGAACCCGCGGGGCCAAGGGAGTCACGCCCTGGAACGCGCCGGAACTCGCGATCATCGCCGCAACCGCCTTGCCGAGGCAGTCATGAACCCGCTTGGCAAGGCCGGTATCCCTGTGCGCGGCATAAAGGTCGAACTGGCCGTCCTCGCTCCAGCGCCGCATCAGCGACAGCCGGTCGAACAGCGGCACGCCCATCTGCTGCGCCACCACCCGCATGGTGACGGCATAGGGCCCGAGCGCGATCAGCATGTCTGTACGCGGGCTGTATTGCATGTTCATCAGGATGACATCCGCGCGGGCACGCTGGACGATCCGGATGCCGCGTTCCAGCACGATGCGGAACTGGTCCGGTTCCACGCCGCGGATGGCGTCCACCGTGCCGGTCTGCCAGACGACGAGATCGGGTTTCAGGTCCGCCATGATCTGCGGGAAACCCTTCACCATATCCTGCGCGGTCTGGCGGCCCTTGGCAAAGGGCGTGACCTTGACGGCAAGGCTGGGCAGCCTCCGGCCGAGGGCCGCTTCCAGCCGCGCCGGATAAGCGGCGCTGGCGCCGTCGCTTCCCGACAGCAGCGTGGAGCCGCTGCCGATCACCGCGATATTCAGTTGCCGCGCCTGCGCGGCGGCGGCGACGCGGGGCAACGGCTGCTCCGCCAGCACGAGGTATTCCGGAACGGCACAGCGGGCCGGCTCCTGCGCAACGGCAGGGCTGCCAGCGCACAGCAGAGCCAATGCGCCAATCCATCCCCTCATGCCTCGCCTCCTGCGAGGTCCGCGTCCGGCGGCTTGGAAGGTGATACGGGACGTCGTCCTTCTGATTTCTTGTACCATGATAACAGCATGGCTGCGGCAATCATGACAAGTATCCCGACGGCGCTGACGAAAATCTGCATCCCGGCCCCGCCGGAGAACTCCACCAGCGCGAAATGCGCCGCAAAGGCCAGAAACACCCCCAGGCAGAAAATCTCCAGCGAATGCTGGCCACACAGGATGGCCGGCCGCAACGCGGGATGCTTCAGCCCGGCCCAGTCCTGCGGAACGAATTTCACCGTCAGCGCGGCCAGCGCCAGGAAATGCGCGAAGCGCAGGACGTCCAGATTGGTCTTGTCGATCGGGTAGAGATGGTCTTCCAGCCAGCCGGGCACGAAGCGGCTCCCGCCGGGCACATGCCAACTCAACGTGATCAGAAGGGCAAAAATGAGATAAACCGCCGCCGCGACCGTGACACCGCGCCAGCGCAGCGCCGGCGCGAGCCGTTCGGCCCCGCCGAGGGCGCACCACGCGCCGAAAACAAACAGCAACTGCCAGGCGAACGGATTAAAATACCAGTGCCCGCTCGGATAGGACGGAATGTTCCAGCCGAATTCCCAGGTCAGGATATAGAGCGACACAGACGCCGCCAGCGCCAGCGCGGGGCGCCGCAGCAGCAGCCAGAGCACCGGCGGAAACAGGATCAGCAGCACGATATAGAGCGGCAGAACGTCCATGTTGACCGGCTTGAACTTCAGCAGCAGCGCCTGGACGATCGTGACGTCCGGCTCCTTCAGGAAGTCGAGGACATTCATTTCCTCGGTATAGAGCGGGTTCTCGAAGCTGCTCGCGACATAGGAGATTTCCGCGAGATAGATCGTGAACAGGAAGATATGCGCGACATAGATCTGCCAGGCCCGGCGCAGGATGCGGGCGCTGGCGACCAGCGGCCCGCGCTCGCTCATGGCGCGGCCATAGACGAAAGCCGCCGTATAGCCGGAGATGAAGATGAAGATCTCGGTGGCGTCGCTGAAGCCATAGTTGCGACTCGTCACCCAGGCGACGAAATTGGACGGGATATGGTTGAGGAAGATGAGCCACAGCGCAATGCCGCGAAACAGGTCGAGGCGGAGGTCGCGCTCTCTCGGAATGGCAGGCGTCGCCATATAAAACAGGCTTCCTTGGCGAAGACAGGCGACGCATATTACGGGCGCGCGCCGGCTTTTGGGAATCACGTCGGCGCGA
This sequence comes from Xanthobacteraceae bacterium, assembly GCA_035556495.1. Lineage (GTDB taxonomy): Bacteria > Pseudomonadota > Alphaproteobacteria > Rhizobiales > Xanthobacteraceae > CANKHJ01. The sequence continues at coordinate 13,552 of DATMEW010000047.1, forward strand.
CGATTTCAAGTGTTGCGGCGCATCCATCCCGCAATGAGCGAAAGCGAGGAATTACCGATGTCCCGGAACGAGCAGGAATCCGAGCCGGTTCACGGCATGTATCGCAGCGTGACGCGCGACATCGAAGTGACGGTGACGCCCCGTTTCCTGCCGGACCGCTCTGCGCCGGACCGGAACTACTATTTCTGGGCCTATACGATCGGCATCACCAACCATGGCCCGGACGTCGTCCAGCTCCGCACCCGCCACTGGCGCATCACCGATGCCAGCGGGCATCTCCAGGAGGTCCGGGGCGCCGGCGTGGTGGGGGAGGAGCCCGTGCTGCCGCCCGGCAGTTCATACGAATATACCAGCGGCGTGCCGCTGCCCACTTCCAGTGGCTTCATGACCGGCAGCTACGGCATGACGACCGATGACGGGGAAAGCTTCGATATCGAGATCCCGCTCTTTTCGCTCGACACGCCGGAGCGGAACCGGACGTTGAACTAGGCGCATCCGCGCAAGCGCTGTCCCCCCCCACCGGTCTGCCGGCCGATGTCTCCTGCGGGAGGTTTCCGCGGGGCCGCAGCTATCCCGGCCCGCCGGCTTCGGCGTCCGGCTGATGGAGACTGGCGGGATCGAAGCCATAGGTCGAGCTACAGAATTCGCAGGTCACCGTGATGCTGCCGTCCTCGACCATGTCGTCGCGCTCCGCTTGCGAGAAGCTCCGCAGCATGTCTTCGACCGTGCCCCGCGAGCAGGAGCACTTCGCCGCGACCGGGACATCGCCGAACACCCGCACGCCGCGCTCGTGAAACAGCCGGTAGGCCAGCCGCTCCGCCGACAGCTCCGGGTCCAGCAGCTCGATATCCTCGACCGTCTCGACCAGCGAGCGCCCTTCGACCCAGGCCTCGTCCTCCGGCATCACATGGGGCGAGACACCCTCGGGCGCATCGCCAGGGTCGAGATCGGCCTGGCGCTGTCGCTCCGGCGCCTTCGGCAGGAATTGCAGCATGATGCCGCCGGCCCGCCACGCATGCCGGGGACCCTCGGCCGATGCCGTCAGTTGCTCGCCGACGGCCAGCCGCACCCGGGTCGGGATCTGCTCGGACCGCAGGAAATATTCATGGGCTGCCGCTTCGAGGTCGATTCCGTCCAGCGCCACCAGCCCCTGATAGCGGCTCATGTCCGGCCCCTGATCGATGGTCATGGCAAGATGGCCGTGTCCCATGAGGCTGGCATCGTCCGTCGTGCCGGCTTCCATCAGCGCCGCCACGGCGGCGTCATCGAAACGGGCGCAGGCGCGCAGGTGGCCGGGGGTCTTGTAGTCCACGACCAGCATGCGCACGGGCCCGTCGCTCTGGGTCTGGAGAATGAATCTTCCGTCGAATTTCAATGCGGAGCCCAGCATCGCCGTCAGCACGACAGCCTCGCCCAGCAGCCTGGCCACCGGCGCCGGATATTGATGGGCGTTCAGCACGGTATCGAGCGCCGGCCCCAGACGGACCACCCGGCCGCGCACATCAAGATCGGCCACCTCGAACGGCAGGATGGTATCGTCCACCGAGACGGCGGACGGCTCGCGGACGGGAATGTCGGTCTCAGGATTGGTCATGCCGCACCATATAGGAACGCCGCACGGGAAAGCGACCCCGCCATGGGCGCGAGGCTGAGGAGTGGCGCGACCCGCGCAGGGACAGCTCGGCTGGCGGAAAGCAGGCTCCGCTTCCGCAAGGACACAGCTTCGCGCGGCGCCGCCCGGCTCAGCGGGCGCCGGTTTCGAAGCACCAGGACAGAATGCCCTTCTGGGCATGCAGCCGGTTCTCGGCCTCGTCGAAGACCACCGATTGCGGCCCGTCGATCACTTCGTCCGTGACCTCCTCGCCGCGATGCGCCGGCAGGCAATGCATGAACAGCGCGTCCCGCTTCGCCTTGGCCATCAGCGCTTCGTTGACCTGATAGGGTTGCAGCAGATTGTGCCGGAGCTTGCCGTTCCTGTCGCCCATCGACACCCAGGTATCGGTGACGATGCAATCGGCTTCAGCCACCGCCTCTTCCGGGTCGGTTCCGATGACGATATCCGCATCCGACTTGCGGACCCAGTTCATCAGCCACTTCTCCGGCGCGAGATCTAAAGGCGTCGCCACCCTGAGGCGGAAGTCGAATTTCTCCGCGGCGTGCATCCAGGACGCCAGCACGTTATTGGAATCCCCGGTCCAGGCGACCGTCCGGCCCTTGATCGGCCCGCGATGCTCCTCGAAGGTCAGCACGTCCGCCATCACCTGACAGGGATGGGATCTCTTGGTAAGGCCGTTGATGACCGGCACGGTGGCGTTCTCGGCCAGCTCGTTCAGCGCCTTGTGGTCGAGGATGCGGATCATGATGGCATCGACATAGCGGGACATCACGCGCGCCGTGTCCGCGATGGTCTCGCCGCGCCCGAGCTGCATCTCCGCTCCGGTGAGGCAGATCGTGTCGCCGCCGAGCTGGCGCATGCCGACATCGAAGGACACCCGCGTGCGGGTCGAAGGCCGCTCGAAGATCATCGCCAGCATCTTGCCGGCGAGCGGCCCCGAGCCGGTGCGGCCGCGCGGCGCGGCCTTGATGGCACGGCTGGCGTCCAGAATGCTGCGCAGATCGGCTGCCGAAACGTCCGTCAGATCGAGAAAGTGGCGAATACCTTTCACACTCATGCAACAACTCCAGCACCGGACCGCGCGGCATCCGAAAGCCGCTGGCAGGCCCGCTCGATGCGGGCGACCGCCTCTGCGGCCTCCGCCTCACCGATAATCAGCGGCGGCAACAGCCGCACGACATTCTCTCCCGCAGCGACCGTGAGCATGTGTTCGGCGCGCAGCGCAGCCACCAGTTCGCCAGCCGGCATCACCGCCTGGAGGCCCATCAGCAGACCCTCTCCACGCACCTCCGCGACGACGTCGGGAAACCGGTCCCGGATCTCGGCGAGCCGCTGTTTCAGCATCAACGCGGTCTGCTGCACGTTGTCGAGAAAGCCCGGCGCCGTCACCGCGTCCAGCACGGCCCCTGCCGCCGCCATGGCAAGGGGATTGCCGCCGAAGGTTGAGCCATGGGTGCCGGCGGTCAGTCCCTTGGCGGCCTCCTCGGTGGCAAGGAAGGCGCCCAGCGGAAAGCCGCCACCCAGCGCCTTGGCCAGCGCCATCACATCCGGCGTCACGCCGGCCCGCTGATAGGCAAACAGTTCCCCCATGCGGCCCACACCGGTCTGCACCTCATCGAAAATCAGCAACAGCCCATGCTCATCGCACAGCCGCCGCAACTCGCGCAGGAAGGCCGGCTCGACCACCCGCACGCCGCCCTCGCCCTGAACCGGCTCGATCAGAATGCCCGCCGTCTCCGGTCCGATGGCGGCCTTGACCGCCTCAAGATCGTGGAGCGGCACCTGATCGAAGCCGTCCAGCACCGGGCCGAAACCGTCGAGATATTTCTGGTTGCCGCCGGCTGCGAGCGTCGCCAGCGTCCGGCCATGAAAAGCGCCCTCGAACGTGATGATGCGAAACCGCTCAGGCGCGCCGTTCACGGCATGGTATTTCCGCGTGACCTTGATCGCGCCTTCCATCGCTTCCGCACCGGAGTTGCAGAAGAATACCTTGTCCGCGAAGCTGAGTTCGCACAGGCGGGCGGCGACGGCCTCCGCCTCCGGAATGCGGTAGAGGTTCGAAACATGCCAGACCTTGCCGGCCTGTTCCGTCACCGCCGCCACCAGCCCCGGATGGGCATGGCCCAGCACGTTGACCGCAACGCCTCCGGTGAAGTCGAGATACCGCTCTCCCGTCGTGGCCGTCAGCCATGCGCCCTCGCCGCGCTCGAAAGCGAGATCGACCCGTGCGTAGGTGGGCATGAGATGCGACGCCGCAGAGCCTGTCATCGGAAGGGTTCGTCCTTGAAGCGGTGAAGGTGAAACAGTGAACGTGAAACGCTGGAAGCCGACGCGCGGCCGAGGGCCGCCGCCGCGAAGTGACGGATCGAAACGAAATGTGCCGCCCTGCGGCGGCACATCGCCATACTATTGTGCGGCCACCGCCTGTCAACTTGCGGCGGCCGCAGGGCAGACACCGGATTTTCCGCCCAAGCTCGTCATTAGATGTGGATTGCGGCGCATGAGGGCCTTGAACATGTGGACGTGAGTCGTCCCGACTCTTGCGCCCGACTCACGCCATATTGTAGCGTTTCCCTCGTCGGATACGACATTTCGTGCGGCGGACAATTCCTGAGTCAGATGCGTGCGGCATGACCGTGCGGCGGGTTTTTCAACCTGTCGGACGCCGGGAAGGGATTCCGTCCGTGCCTTTCCGCAGCCAGCGGAAATGCAAGGAGGCAGAAAATGGGCTGGACCGACGAACGGGTCGAACTCCTCAAAAAGCTGTGGGCTGAAGGTCTTTCGGCCAGCCAGATCGCGGCGGAACTCGGCGGCATCACGCGCAACGCAGTTATCGGCAAGGTTCATCGTCTGGGCCTGTCCGGCCGGGCGAAGTCGCCATCCGCCGCCGCGGCCCGTCCCCGCAAGGCGCGGACCGCCAGTCCGGTCATGCGGGTCTCGCGCCCGGTCAGCCGCGGCAACACGGCGCTTGCCCATGCCTACGAGGTCGAGATCGAGCAGGAGCCGGCCTTCCTCGACAATGTCATTCCCCTCGGTCAGCGCCGGACCATTCTGGAACTGAACGAAAGCACCTGCCGCTGGCCGGTCGGGGATCCGAGCAGCACCGACTTCTACTTCTGCGGGGGTCATGCAATGCCGGCGCTGTCCTATTGCGCCTATCACTGCCGCATCGCCTATCAGCCCCCGGCAGATCGCCGCCGGGACCGCCGCGTCAAATCCTGAGCGTTCCGGCCTCGCCGGTACACGGCGTGGCGGCCGCCTGCGGCGGCAATCTACGTGCCGAACGCCATGATGTTTCACGATGTTTCGCATGGCACAGCCGGCTGCGTTCAGAAGCCCGTCAGAGCAAACTGAAAGTCCCGGCGCGCGTTCATGAGGCCCGGCCGGCTTTGATCAGGCCGGCTTGTACCGGTCGTCCAGCGCATAGCCGGACCCGCGCACGGTGCGGATCGGGTCGGTCGGATAGCCGCGGTTGAGCGCCTTGCGCAGGCGCCCGACGTGAACATCGACGGTTCGCTCGTCGACATACACCTCGCTGCCCCAGACGCCATCGAGCAACTGTTCCCGCGAAAAAACGCGACCCGGACGTTCCATCAGAAATTCGAGCAATCGGAACTCGGTCGGCCCCAGTTCCACCGCCCGGCCGCTGCGCAGCACGCGCTTCTTCTCGCGGTCGATCTCGACATCGCCGAAGGTCAGCACATCCGCCACCCGCTCCGGACTCGCGCGCCGCAACAGCGCGCGCACGCGCGCCAGCAGCTCCGGGACCGAGAAGGGCTTGACGATATAATCGTCCGCCCCGGTCGCCAGTCCGCGCACGCGCTCGCTTTCCTCGCCGCGTGCGGTGAGCATGATGATCGGCAGCGCCTTGGTCTCCGCACGGTTGCGCAGCCGCCGGCACAGCTCGATGCCGGACAGGCCGGGCAGCATCCAGTCCAGAATCACCAGGTCCGGCACGTCTTCCTTGAGGAAGGTATCGGCCTCGTCGCCGCGCGTGACCGCGTGAACCTCGTAACCGTCGGCTTCGAGATTATAGCGCAGGAGCAGGACGAGGGAGTCCTCATCCTCCACGATCAGAATACGGGCACCCATTGCTGGCTTATCGCTCCATTCCCGGAATCGAAAGCGCCGTCGTGTCACCCTTCGGACGCTTGTCGGTGATCGCCTTGCCCTCGATCATGAAATAGACCGTCTCGGCGATGTTGGTCGCATGGTCGCCCATGCGCTCGATATTCTTCGCGCAGAACATCAGATGGATGCAGAAGGTGATGTTCCGCGGGTCCTCCATCATATAGGTGAGCAGCTCCCGGAACAGCGAGGTGCACATCGCATCGATCTGTTCGTCTCCGCTCCAGACGGCCAGCGCCTTATCAAGATCATGGCCGGCATATGCGTCGAGAACTTCCTTGAGCTGGATCATGACGAGGGAGGCCATGTGCTCGACGCCGCGCAGCAGCTTCTGCGGGTAGAACTCCCCGCTAAGTTCGGAGACCCGCTTGCCGATATTCTTGGCAAGGTCGCCGATCCGCTCCAGATCGTTGGCCACGCGCAGCGCGCCGACGATCTCCCGCAGGTCGATGGCCATCGGCTGGCGACGCGCGATGGTCAGCACTGCAAGATCCTCGATCTCCTGCTGCAAATGATCGACGGCGCTGTCCATGCTCACGACGCCGGCTGCGACGACGCTGTCGCGCCGCGCCAGCGCAGCCACCGAATCGGCAATCTGCTTTTCGGCAAGCCCGCCCATTTCCGCCACCATGCGGATGAGTTCCTGAAGATCCTGGTCGAATGCCTTTGAGGTGTGTTCCTGCATGATCCTGATCCTAGCCGGCGCGCGGCGCGCCGATCTCAGCCGAAGCGGCCGGTGATGTAGTCCTGGGTGCGCCGGTCGCTCGGCGTCGTGAAAATCTGTTCCGTCGGCCCCTCTTCCACCAGATTACCGAGGTGAAAGAAGGCCGTGCGCTGGGACACGCGCGCCGCCTGCTGCATCGAATGCGTCACGATCACGATCGTGAAGTTCCGCCGCAGTTCGTCCATCAGTTCTTCGATCTTCGCGGTGGCGATCGGATCAAGGGCGGAACAGGGCTCGTCCATCAGAATGACGTCGGGGCCGACCGCAATCGCCCGGGCAATGCAGAGCCGCTGCTGCTGACCGCCCGACAGGCCGGTGCCCGACTCGCTGAGACGATCTTTCACTTCCTCCCAAAGACCGGCCCGGCGCAGGCTGCCCTCGACAATGCCGTCCATGTCCGCGCGCGAACGGGTCAGACCATGGATCCGCGGACCATAAGCCACGTTCTCATAGATGGACTTGGGAAACGGGTTCGGCTTCTGGAACACCATGCCGACGCGGGCGCGCAGTTCGACCACATCCAGATTGGGGTCGTAGATATCGCTGCCGTCGATCATGATGGTGCCTTCGACCCTCGCCCCCTCGATGGTGTCGTTCATCCGGTTGAAGCAGCGCAGAAAGGTGGATTTGCCGCAGCCGGACGGGCCGATGAAAGCCGTGACCGCCTTGCCCGGGATGTTCAGCGAGACGGAGTGAAGCGCGCGCTTCTGGCCATAGAACACGCTCACGTCACGCGCGGTGATATTCGGCTCCGTCACGGGCTGGGCATGTACGGCGCCGGCCGCGTCAGTTCCGGAACGTCCCTGCATAAAGGCGGATGCGTCAAACATGATGACCTCTGTTTCCTGATATGGGACGCTTACCACCGACGCTCAAATCGCCGCCGAAGAAAGATGGCCAGGGCGTTGAGCGCGATCATCAAAGACAGCAACACGATGATCGCGGCAGAGGTGCGTCCCTCGAAGAAGTTGCGGAGTTCGTTGCCCTGCCAGAGATAGATCTGGACCGGCAGGGCGGTGGACTGGTCGAGCGGGGTCGCCGGCACGCTGGCCACGAACGCACTCATGCCGATCAGCAGCAGCGGAGCCGTTTCACCCAGCGCCTGAGCCACCCCGATGATCGTGCCGGTGAGAATGCCAGGCAATGCGAGAGGCAGAACGTGATGGGCGACTGTCTGCACCCGCGACGCGCCAAGGCCGACGGCGGCGCTGCGGATCGACGGCGGAATGGCGCGCAGGGTGGCGCGGGTCGTGATGATGATCGTCGGCAGCGTCATCAAGGTCAGCACCAGGCCGCCCACCAGCGGAGCCGATAGCGGCAAGCCTATCCAGTTGATGAATACGGCCGCGCCCAGCAGACCGAAAACAATCGACGGGACCGCGGCGAGATTGTTGATGTTGATCTCGATCAGATCCGTCAGCCGGTTCTTCGGCGCAAATTCCTCAAGATAGATCGCCGCCGCAACGCCGATCGGCACGGACAGCACGATGACGATCAGCATCATGAACAGCGAGCCGACGAAGGCTCCCGCCAGACCGGCCGACGCCGGCGAGGCGCGCGAATCGACATTCAGAAACAGCGCCGTCGCGAAGGACTGCTGCATCAAGCCCTTTTCGTTCAGGGTATCGACGTAGCGGCGCTGCTCGGGATTGAGAGCAAGCTGGGCGTCGGACAGGCTGCGATCAACGTTGCCCTTCATCCAGATATCGACATTCGCATCGGCGAGCAGAGTGACCGTGACGGTCTGGCCGATGATGCCGGGATCGCGCTCGACCATGTCGCGAAGGCGGAAGCGCTCGCTGCTGGTGACCAGACGCTGAACATCGCGCCGCCGGCTCGCCGCTTCCGGCGGCAGTTCGGCGAGCAGTGCATTCTCGATCAGCCGCCCCCAGTTGGCGCCGGCCAGCATCGTGCGCCAGGCCGTCAACTCTTCCTGATAAGCCGCCGGAGACTGGCCGGCCTGCGGCGCCGGCATCGGCGGCACCTTCACCACTGCCGGATCGAAATGAACCGGCAGCGTCACGGTGGTCTGCCAGAAGGCCGGCACACCTTTGCGCAGCACGGTCGCGAACAGGATCGCCACGAAGGAGAGCCCCAGGATCACGGCCAGCATGCCGATCGCCTTGAACCGGCGTTCCGCGGCATGGCGGCGGGCAAGCGAACCTCTCACCTTCTCGGCGGAAGAGCTGCGGGTTTCCGGCAGATCGGATGTTACAGCGCTCATTCGTATTGCTCGCGATAGCGACGGACGATGTAAAGGGCGACGATATTCAGCCCCAGCGTGATGGTGAACAGCGTCAGGCCGAGGGCAAAGGCAACCAGCGACTGCGGGCTGGTGAAGTCGATATCGCCGGTTAACTGATTGACGATGGTGACGGTGACAGTGGAGATGGCCTGAAGCGGGTTGGCCTGAAGCACCGGCGCGTTGCCGGCCGCCATCACCACGATCATGGTTTCGCCGACCGCACGGCTGACGGCGAGCAGAAAGGCGCCCACGATGCCCGGCAAGGCCGCCGGCAGTACGACACGCCGGATGGTTTCAGAATGCGTCGCACCCAGCCCGAAGGAGCCGTCACGCATGGCGCGGGGCACCTGGGTGATGATGTCGTCGGACAGCGACGACACGAAGGGAATGATCATGATCCCCATGACCAGACCGGCGGTGAGCGCGCTGGTCGCGCGGATCTCGATGCCGATGGCCGCCCCGATCGACGCGAGGAACGGACCCACGACGGTCAGCGCGAAGAAACCGTAGACGATGGTCGGGATGCCGGCGAGAATTTCAAGCGCGGGCTTGGCGAGCGACCTCAGACGCGGCGAGGCATATTCCGAAAGATAGATCGCGGTCATCAGCCCGATGGGAACCGCCACGGCCATGGCAATGATGGTGATCAGCACGGTGCCCCACAACAGCGGCAGCAGCCCATAACCGCCGGACGCGCCGGCGCCGACCGTCGAGAAACGGGGATTCCACACCGTTCCAAAGAAGAAGTCGAACGGATGGACGAACTGGAAAAAGCGGACCGCCTCGCCCAGCATCGAGAGCACGATGCCAACGGTGGTGACGATGGCCACCGCCGAACACGCGATAAGGGCGATGACAACGACGCGCTCGACTTCGTTGCGGGCGCGCAGACGCGGCGTCAGCCGGCGAAGCGCATGGGCAAGACCGAGGACGAAGGCCGCCGCAACGACCGCAATCAGAGCCAAATTGCCGACCGTGCGAAGCTGGCTCATCTGCGCCGCCGCCTCCGCCTCGAACAGCTCGACCGAACCAGCGACGCCATATCCGCTCGCCAGGGATTCCACCCGGTTCAGAATGCCGGCGAGCTGGTTCGACGGCAGCGCCCGAACCTGGTCCGGCAGCCCGCTCGCGACCATCGCCCGGATCAGATCACCCTCGAATGCAAGGAACAGCAGAAGGATGACAAGGGCCGGAATGCCACACCACAGCGCAACGAGGGCGCCATAATGGGTCGGCAGGGAGTGCAGTTTTGCGCCGCCGGCCGCGGCCAGCTTTCGACTCTTCGCAGCGCCGGACTGATAGGCGAATCCCATCGCCGCCAGCACTACGATCACAAGCCACCAGATCGACATCGGTCACCGCTGTCTGTTGCCGGAATGGCCGGCGTTTCGTTCGCTGGTAAAGACGTCAGCCGGCGCGGCCAGTCTTATCCACCTGCCACGGTCGCGTCCGGAACCGGCGCATCGCCGCTGTCCCGAAATCCGCCGCAGCCCCTTCGAAAGCTTCGGCGCTGCGCGAAACCTCCACGCAGCGCCGGCGAGCGTTCGTCTTAGTTGCCCACCGCCTTGCGAGCCTTCAGGCTTTCGAGCACCTTGTTGCGCGCGGCCGCGTCCATCGGGATCAGCCCGGCATCAACCAGCTTGCCATCCGAACCGGCCATGGTGTCCGACAGGAAGAACTGGGCAAATTCCTGCAAGCCGGGCACGACGCCGATGTGCTCGCCCTTGACATAGAAGAACAGCGGACGGGACACCGGATATTCGCCCTTGGCCACGGTCTCCAGCGACGGGGTCACGCCGCTGACGGTCGCGACGCGCAGCTTGTCGCGGTTCTGATCGTAGAAGCTGAGACCGAACACGCCGACCGCATCGGCCTGAGCCTGCAAGCGGGCGAGGGTTTCGGTGTAGTCACCGGCGATCTCGACCACCCGGCCATCCTGACGCAGGCCGAGGCAGGCGTTCTTCTGCTCGTCGCCCTTCATGGCGGCAATGAGCTTGGAGTCGCGGCAGCCCGGCGTCACGACCTTCTCTTCGAACACTTCACGGGTGCCGTGGTTCGAAGCGGGGATGACGAGCGAGATTTCCTGGTCCGGCAGGCTCTTGTCGATCTGCGACCAGCGCGTGTAGGGGTTCGGCACCAGTTTGCCGTTCTGCTCCACCTGCGCTGCCATCGCCGCAAATACGAATTTCGGCTCGAGCTTGAACTCAGCCTTGTCGGCGCGAGAAGCGAAGACGATGCCGTCGAAGCCGAACTGCACTTCGAGGATCTGCTTCACGTTGTTCTGATGGCAGCTTTCGATTTCCTTGGCCGTGATCGGGCGGGACGCATTGGCGATATCGATCGTGCCCGTGCCGACGCCCTGGCAGAACTGGCGGAAGCCGCCGCCCGTGCCGCCGGAGCCGACAACCGGAGTGGAGAATTTCGGGAAAGCCTGGCCGAATTCCTCGGCAGCGATGCTGGAGAAGGGCAGCACCGTCGAAGATCCCGCGATCTGAATGGTGTTGCGGGACTGGGCGTGGGCTGTGCCGGCAACTGCGACGCCGGCCGCAGCAAGCGCGATCGCGCTGGCGAAGGTCGTGATCTTCACGGAACTCTCCTTTTGATCATGGCAGGGCCGGCTGACGCCTTGTTGTATCGGGCCGCCCTCGCGCCGATCCTTTATCGATGCTGATCAAAACTTCTATGACGCTTCCGTGACAATCGAATGACACTGCAAGATATTGGAATTACTTGTTTTTCTCGACTTCCGGCAGAAGCGGCACCCGCGCGATGAAAGATGCTCCCTTGCCGAACTGACTCTCGATGGACAGCCTGCCGCCATGGCGGTTGAGAATATGTTTGACCAGCGCAAGCCCCAGCCCGGTGCCGCCCTGGGCGCGGCTTTCGCCCACATCGGCCCGGTAGAACCGCTCCGTCAGGCGGGGCAGATGTTCCGGTGCGATGCCCGGCCCGAAATCCCGCACGGTGATGCTGGCTTCATTCGCCTTTCCCGAAGGGGGTTGGAAGGTGACAAGGACGCGGCCGCCCGATGCACCGTATTTCAGGCCGTTCTCGATCAGGTTTTCGAACAGCCGCATCAGCTCGTCCCGATCGCCCGCGATCATGACCGGGCTGTCGGGCAGGGCGGCCTCGATCGTCACCCCGCGATCGCGCGCCAGGGTCTGAAGACTGTCGCAGACCTGGCGCAGCGCGGAGATGATATCCACCGGCGTGTCCGGCTTGCGGTGCAGATTCAGTTCGATCCGCGAAAGCGACAGCAGATCGTCGATCAGCCGCGCCATCCGGCCGGCCTGGGACTGCATGATGCCGAGAAACCGCTCGCGAGCGGCCGCGTCGTTGCGGGCCGGCCCCTGCAAGGTTTCGATGAACCCCAGCAGGGCGGCCAGCGGGGTCCGCAATTCATGGCTGGCGTTGGCGACGAAATCCGCGCGCATCTCCTCGACGCGGCGCAGCGGCGTGAGATCGCGGAAACTCAGAATGATGAGGTCCTGCGGCAGTTCGGGCGCGACCTGCGCCGAGGTGACGAAGGGCACCACGAACACCTCATACCAGCGGTCGTGAGGCACGCGCTCGGAGATCTCGACCCGCCGTGGCTGCCAGGTCCGGCGGCTCTCGCGAATGGCTTCGGTGAGTTCCGGCATCCGCAGCGAGAGCGTGACCGGTTCGCCGCGCCGCATCGCCGGCGCCAGCGCCGCCGCCCATCTGTTGAAACCAACGATGTCGCCATGGCGGTCCAGCACGATCACAGGGTCCGGCAGGCTTTCGATCACCGCCACCGCCGCCGCTCTGGCGCCGGCGATGCCATTGATCTGATCGGGCAGAGCTTCGGCTGGAACTGCCTCCGGCCCCATCGCGAGCGCGGTCGCGACGGAGATCAGCAGGAAGCCGAACAGAGCTCCCACGGGGGTCAGTATCTCCAAAGCGGAAAACAGGAGAAAGACCAGCGCCGTGACGGCGATGATGAGCCGAGAATTCAGCATCCACGAGGAAAGCCGGCGCAGTCTCAGAAAGCTCGCCATCCGGCGCCTCCCGCGCGGGTTCAGCGACTGCGGGCGCGTTCTTCGCGCCGGCGCCGGGAGGCTGCGATGCTCAGACCCAGTTCGCGTATGCCAAGGATCAACAGCGAAATCGCGAAAGGGATCACGTAATACAACAGGCGGAACAGCAGCAGCCCCGCCAGCAAAGGCTCCTTGTCGAACTCCCACAGCGCCAGCAGCATGGCGGCATCGAACACGCCGATCCCGCCCGGTGCATGGCTGGCGAAGCCCAGCATGGTCGCCGAGACGAAGATCACGCCAAGGGCGATGAAGTCGATATAGGGCTGATCGGGGATCAGCATATACATCGCAGCCGCGCAGAACGTGAGGTCGAGGATGCCGATCAGAACCTGCACCAGAGTCAGCGGGCCCGCCGGCAACGTCACGCGCCAGCCGTGGCGACCGATGACGCGGGGCTTGAGCCACACCCAGGTCACGTAAAGACACAGCCCGACCAGCGCCGCGGCGGCGAACGATCGGTTGATCCAGGCCGGAAGCTGATTGATGGCGCTGGCCGCTTCGGGCTCGTAGAAAATCCCGAGGCCCAGCACGGCGACGTTCCCCATCCAGAAGGTCAGGCCGGCGACGAAACAGATCTTTGCCACCTCGATGGCATCGAGCCCCCGCGCCGAATAGATGCGGTAGCGCACCGCGCCGCCGGTCAGCGCGCTCGCCCCGACATTGTGCCCCACCGAATAGCTGGTGAACCCGGCCAGCGCCGCGATGCGATACGGCACTTCGGACCGGCCGATCGTGCGCAACGCGAAATAGTCGTAGAATGTCAGGGTGAAGTAGCCGCATACGACAAACGCCGCGGCCATCGCCACATGCCGGGGGTTCGTCGCGACGATCGCATCTCCGACCGCGGACAGATTGATGTCGTGCAGCATGTGATAGAGCGCGAAAACCGCGATGCCGACGATCGTGAGGCTGAACAGCACGCCGATCCGATGCCAGCCGATGCGGCGGTCGATAAATCCGCCCACGACGCGTAGCGCCGTGAGATCCCACCGGGCGCCTACCGGGCCGGGCGCTTCGTCCGCCCGTGGGCCGGGCTGCTGCCGATCGTCAATCGTCATGGGGCGACAGATGGGGTGGCCGGCATCAGGCACCAAGCGCGCGCGTCGTGTCGTCGAATAATTCCTCGACGGAGAAACGGCGCGGAATGAGCTGCTGCTGGAAAGCATAGTCGATGATGAGGGCGAGCGAGGGGTAACACGCCTTGAAACCGAACGGCTGCATATCCACCTCCCCCGGTTTCGGCAGGCCCGCCGCCTGCTTGCTGGCCACCAGCATGCGGAAAATCTCCCGCACGACATCGGGACGCGTTTTCGACAACTTTTCTGTCACGGTGATGACATGGTTGATCGGAACCGCGCCTGTCTTGCGGTACCAGGCCATCGCATCCACCTCGGGGTGCGGTATCACGCTCTTCAGCCGCGGATCGTTCGGCATGTCGCCGCCGAAAATGGCCGCATCCAGTTCGCCGTCCAGCAGCATCTGGGTGATGTTCTTGCCTTCGGGCGCGCGCTCCACGCCGGGCGGGTCGGAATATTCCGCCACATGGGCATCCTCGAACGTCACCCAGTGGGACTGGTTCAGGTCGACGCCATATTCGTTGGCAAGAATGCCGCGCAGCCAGGCCCCCGTGGTCTGGGTATAGGCGCGCATGCCCAGCCGCCGGCCCGGAAGGTCGGCGGGCGTGATCACCCCACGCTCTGAATTATAGAGCATGGTGTGATGCTGGAACCGGGACAGCATCGCACAGGGCAGCATCACGATCGGCTTGTTGTAGGCCCGCGCCTGGAGATAGGTGACGATGGCGCATTCGCTGACATCGAAAGCCTGCTCACGCACCATGGGCTTGAAGGCGCGGTTCATCGGCTTGGTCGGCACGAAATCGAACGTCAGGAGGTCCGAGGCGACTTCGCCGGTCTTGATGGCGCGGGTATGCGGATAGTCGTCGAATGCCGTCCGCAACGTGACCTTGTCTGCACTCATCCTGTCTTCCCCGGCCTGGAATATTGTTCTCCGGCGCGAAGGTCCGGCCGGGCCGGAGTATGGACGCGCCCAGCGACCATCTCCGGAACCTTGGATGTAGCCGATTGCGCAGCGCCGGTCATTGCTCTTTTCAGCGCAGCGCGGAAACGCTGGGCCGGCCGCCCGCTCAGATCTGCCGGGGGCGAACCTTGCCCCAGTCGGACCCGATGACCGCCAGGGCGGTGGCGCCGCCATAGGCCAGCATGGCGAGGCCCACCAGCGCGAACATCGTCCAGATCGGCGCCGCCGTGGCGGCCAGCACCCAGCCCCCGCCGAGGATGACGAGAAGCCGCAGCGTGCCGGCCAGCACCGGACCGAGCACCCTGCCCGCGCCCTGCGACGCGAAATAGAGACACAGGCCGAGACCGAAGAAGGCATAGAACGGCCCGGACCAGCGAAAATAGGTCCGCGCTGCCGCCAACACCGCCGGATCCGTGGCAAACAGCCTGCTCCAGAGATCCGGCGCGACGGCGGCGGCCAGCCCGATGGCTCCCACGATAACGGCAGCAAGGCCGCCGGCCGTCCATGCCGCCTGCCGCGCCCGCCGGACGTCGCCGGCCCCGATGGCGGTGCCGACCAGCGGCACGCAGGCGACGCCGATGGCGAAGGCCACCGGAATGACCAGGAATTCCAGCCGCGCGCCGATGCCATAACCCGCCAGCGCCTCGGTGCCGAAATGGGAGACGAGGCGCGTCACCACCAGCACGGTAAGGACAGTCTGCAACGGCGAGACGCAGGACAGCGCGCCGACCCGCAGGATGTCGCCGAACATCTCCCGCCGGAGCGTCTTCGGCCGGAAGTTCAGGCGCACCCGCGCCCGGCCGGACAGCAGGAACCAGAGCATTGCCACGGTGCCGAAGCTGTAGGCCGCGAGCAGGCCCCAGCCGAAGCCGACGATGCCGAGACGCGGAAACGGCCCGAGCCCGAGCGCCAGGCTCGCCCCGAGCCCGATCTGCAATCCGGCAACCAGCAGCATCACCGTCGAGGGCAGCGCCATCTCGCCGGTGCCGCGGATCACCGAGCCCAGCGTATTGGTCAGCCAGATGAGAACCGCGCCCCAGAACACAACGCTGGAATAGGCCACGGCCTCATCCAGAACGGGGCCCCGGCCGCCGAGCAGCAGCGCATAGAGCGACGGCCCGAACACGAGCATCACGCCGGTGAACAGCAGCCCCGCCCCGGCGCCGATCAGCACCGCGTGGAGCACAAGCGCGGCGGCGCGTTCGCCGTTGCCCGCTCCGATGGCGCGGGCGATGGCGGAGGATACGCCCCCGCCCATGGCGCCGCCGGACATCATCTGCTGGAGCATGACCAGCGGAAACACCAGCGCGATCGCCGCCAGTGTCGTGGTGCCGAGCAGCCCGGCGCAGGCGGTTTCCGCGATGGCGACCGCGGCGCTCGCCACCATCGCGAGAATATTCGGCAGGCTGAGGCACACCAGCGTCGGCAGGATCGGCGCAGTCAGCAGAGGGCTGGCCATCCGGGCGGAGATGGCCGGAGTAGCCGGGGCGAGAGGCGACACGGACTCAGCCGTCATGACATGGCATCCCGGATATGGCGGACCGCCGTTGCGGAAAGAGAGGAAGGGCGGAAGGAAAGACAGGAGGACGGACGGGAACGGGGACGGGCGCCCCTCGCCCGGCCCGAAGCCCCCTGGAAGCCGCTGGCCATCAGGCCCGCAATCGAAACCGCAAGGAACGCCGCCGGCGTCATGGCGCGCAGCGCTCCAGCAGGGCGTCCAGCGTCGCATGCAGCGCATCGGTCTCGGCCGCGCCGTTCAGCCGCTCCACTTCGCGCTGGGCGTTGGCCCAGAGCGGGCGGCCCGCCCGATGGATCTCGATGCCGGCCGGCGTCAGCGTCAGCAGCCGGGTGCGGCGATCCTCCGGATTGGGGACAATCGCGACGAGGCCGCGCCTCTCCAGCGGCCGCAGCCCCCGCGTCAGTGTCGTCGGGTCCATGATGAGGCGTTCCGCCAGCGCGCCGATGCTGATGCCCGGGCTGGCCTTCAACTGCGCCAGCAGGCCGAACTGCGTCACCGACAGCCCGCAGGAGGCGAGATGCCGATCATAGATCTGGGACAGCCGGCGGGTCGCCTTGCGCAGACGCAGGCAGGTGCAGGCCGAAGGCTCGTTCCGAACCGGACGCGTCATTCCCGCCGCCACCGCTTCCCGGGCGTTCCTGCCCGCGCACTGATTAGCTGCATATGCAGCTAATGTCAAAGGCGCGCGGCGGGCCGCGCCCCCATGTGCCGCGCGTCCGTGTCAGGCGCCGCCCAGCACGTTGTCGATGACGTCGTCGGTGTTGCGGACGTCGCCGAAGCTCTGGAAGAAGCTCGTCATGCCGTTGATATGGTCGTCCTCGTAGCGCGCGCCGTTGGCATCCGCGACCATGATGACCTTGTAATCCAGCATCATGGCGTCGCGCGCCGTGCTCTCGCTGCACATATTGGTCGCCGTGCCGGTCACGATCAGGCTGTCGATGCCGTGCTTCTTCAGCACGTCCTCGATACTCGAGGCCCCGGCGGGGAAGGGCGAGAACCGGCTCTTGTAGACGATCTCGTCGTCCGGCCTGATGTCCAGGTCCTTGTGGAAGGCATGGCCGGAATGTTCCGGCGAGAGCTGGTCGCGATGGTTCGCGCCCTTCTCGGGCGTGAAGAAATGGTCGTGATAGACCGACCAGTGGCTCTTGCCCTTCTCGCCGGCGGTCATGCCGACCCAAACGACGAGGCCGCCCTTCTCCCGCAGCGTCGCCGCGAGACGGTTGATGTTCGGAATGATGCCGATCACGGACTCGATCTCGCCGACATAGAAATTCTGCATGTCGATGACGAGCAGCGCCGTCCGCTTCGGATCGAACGTGTCGAATACATTGAGGCGGCCGCGCTTCGCCATCACGCGGTCGATCACATACTGCGGGAAGCCGTAGGGGGTCGTCATGCCAGTCTCGTCCATTCTGTCCTGTCGCGGCGGCCGCGCCTTCAGGCGGGCCGGGCCGCGTGATGTGCCGGAGGGGGGATTGAGGCTATTCGGCGCAAGATTGCGGCGCGGTCAAGTCCCTGCGGCTACCGGGCGCACGGCGCGGGCGATCTCGTCGAGAATCGCCGGATCGTCGATGGTCGCCGGCATGGCGTAATCCTCCCCGTCGGCGATCTTCTTCATGGTCCCGCGCAGGATCTTGCCCGACCGGGTCTTGGGCAGCCGCGCCACCACCGCAGCGCGCCGGAACGAGGCGACCGGGCCGATTTTTTCCCGGACCAGTTGCACGATCTCGCCCTCGATGTCGCTGTCCGGCCGCGCGACGCCGGCCTTGAGGACGACAAAGCCGAACGGCACCTCGCCCTTGAGGTCGTCCGCCACGCCGATCACGGCGCATTCCGCCACGTCCGGATGGGCCGCCAGCACCTCCTCCATGCCGCCGGTGGAGAGCCGGTGGCCGGCAATGTTGATGATGTCGTCGGTCCGGCCCATCACCGAGACATAGCCGTCCGCGTCGATGAAGCCGGCATCGGCGGTTTTGTAGTAGCCCGGAAATTCCGCGAAGTAGCTTTCCCGGCAGCGGTCGTCCTGCTGCCACAGGGTCGGCAGCGCGCCGGGCGGCAGCGGCAGCTTCACGACGATGGAGCCGATGGTGCCGGCCGGCACCTCCTTGGCGCCCTCGTCCACCACCCGCACGTCATAGCCCGGCATCGGCACCGTGGCGCTGCCGTGTTTCACCGGCAACTGGCCGAGCCCGAGCGGATTGCCGGCGATGCACCAGCCGGTCTCGGTCTGCCACCAGTGGTCGATCACCGGCACCTTCAGGACCTGTTCGGCCCATTTCACGGTGTCGGGATCGGCGCGCTCGCCGGCGAGGAACAGGCTGCGCAGGCTGGAGAGATTATATTGGGCGAGCAGCCGGCCCTGCGGGTCCTCCTTGCGGATCGCGCGGAACGCCGTCGGCGCCGTGAACAGCGACACCGCGCCATGCTCGGAGATCACCCGCCAGAACGCGCCGGCGTCCGGCGTGCCGACCGGCTTGCCCTCATAGAGAATGGTGGTGCAGCCATGGAGCAGCGGGCCATAGACGATATAGCTGTGGCCGACGACCCAGCCGACATCGGAGGCCGACCACCACACCTCGCCGGGCGCGACGCCGTAGAGGTTGGCCATCGACCATGCCAGCGCCACCATGTGGCCGCCGGTGTCGCGCACCACGCCCTTCGGTTTGCCGGTCGTGCCGGAGGTGTAGAGGATATAGAGCGGATCGGTCGCGCGCATGGCCACGCATTCGCTGGTCTTGGCCCAGTCCATGGCCTTGTTCCAGGCCGCCTTCCAGTCATGGTCGCGGCCGGGCGTCAGCGCCGCCTCGCATTGCGGCCGTTGCAGGATCAGGCAGGCGTCGGGCCTAGCCTCCGCCATGTCGAGGGCGGCGTCCAGCAGCGGCTTGTAAGGCACCACCCGCGCGCCCTCCAGCCCGCAGCTCGCCGACAGCACGACCTTCGGCCGCGCATCGTCGATCCGCGCGGCCAGCTCCCGCGCCGCGAAGCCGCCGAACACCACGGAATGAACCGCGCCGATGCGCGCGCAAGCCAGCATCGCGAACACCGTCTCCGGCACCATCGGCATATAGATGACGACACGGTCGCCCTTCTCGACGCCGAGGTCGCGCAGCATGGCGCCGAGAATCTGCACCTCGGTCAGCAGGCGGTGATAAGTGACGACGCGTTTGGTTCCGGAGACTGGCGAATCATAGATGATCGCCGGTTGATCGCCGCGCCCTGCCGCGACATGGCGGTCCACGGCGTTCCAGCAGGTGTTCACCACCGCATCGGGGAACCAGCGGCCATAGAGCCCCGCCGCCGAATCGAAAATCCGCTTCGGCGGCTCGATCCAGTCCAGCGCCTGCGCAGCCTCGCTCCAGAAACCTTCCGGGTCCCGCCGCCACCGACCGTAGACGTCATGATAGGTGGTCGCGCGCATGTCCATCAGTCCTGCCCCGATATCTTGTTCTGGTAGCTTGCCTTGATATTCTGCCTGGCGCCTGGCCAATCTTCTCAATGCCGAAAACGGACAGGAATGTCACCCGCAGGCTTGACCCCGGCCCCGTTCCTGCAAAGAACACGTCTCGTTCTCACCCCCGGCCGGCTTGCCTCATGATCTCCGCGCCCATCATCACCGATCCCCTGTTCTGGCTGATCGCCGTTCCCGCCATCACCAGCCTGGGACTGGCCAAAGGGGGCTTCGCCGGCCTTGGCGGCATTTCGACGCCGCTGGTCGCGCTCTATCTCGCGCCGCTGGAAGCGGCCGCGCTGATCCTGCCGATCCTGATCTTTCAGGATGTGCTGTCGGTCTGGGCGTTCCGGAAGGACTGGAGCGCATGGAACCTGAAGGTGCTGCTGCCCGGCGCCGCCATCGGCATTTTCTGCGCATGGATTTTCGCGGGCTATGTCTCCGATGACGGCATCCGCATCACCGTGGGCAGCATCGGCATCGGCTTCGTTCTCAATGCCTGGTTCAACCGCTCGGTGACCGAACCACGGCCCGCCCGCGCGGGCGCAGGCGTGTGGTGGGGCAGCGTATCCGGCTTCGTCTCGACGCTGACCCAAAGCGGCAGCCCGCCGTTTCACATCTTCACGCTGCCGCAGCGCATGCCGAAGATGACGCTGGTCGGCACCACGGCGATCTTCTTCGCCTGCGTGAATGCCATGAAGGTGATTCCCTATTTCGCACTCGGGCAGTTTTCCGCCCGGAACCTTGCGACATCGATGGCGCTGCTGCCGCTCGCCTTCGCCACCAACGTGCTGGGCATCTGGCTGGTGAAGCGCACCTCGATGCAGGCTTTCTACATCTTCACCTATACGCTGACGCTGATCATCTCCGTCGCGCTGATCGTGCAGGGCATCTGGAACATCGCCCACGCATCCTGACACGACGCCCCGGTTGGCCACGGGGCGCGGCCCTCGGGCCTCCGATCACCGCCAACTAAAAGGCGATGCCCCTCGCAGGACATCGCCAGTCTGCCGTTTGTGCAACGTAGCGATCGCGAAGCTAGTGCAGACTTCCTTCCTGAAGTCGCATCATCTGATCCTTGAGATGCAGCTTTTCGCGTTTCAGAGCAACAATGGTGAGGTCGTCAGTGGAGCGGCGCTTCATGGCCTCGACCAGTTTCTTTTCGAGAACCCGGTGCTGCTGCTCCAGATCGGCAAGCTGCTGATCCTGCGACATTCAAATGCCTCCTCGGTTCAGTTGCTGACGTCACAAGACTGACATCTTCGCCGCCGCCTGTCGATAGTCCAGACGGGGTACGGGGCAAATGTTCCGCCTTGAAACCTGGCGTCGGATGACGCCGCAGAGGTCAACCGCGGTGTCCACGGTCCTGTTCCGGCATCGCGTCACGATGCCGCCTCCGCATCCTGTCCGCGCTCGCCGCGATAATGGGCATTGGCCTGATGCATCAGGTCCCAGATCACGGGATCGCGATCCCGGCTGGGGAACGGATCGTGATCCCAGTGGCCATGGCGGTCCTCGCCGTTCACCAGCGTGGCGGAACGGCGGCCGATGGTCGATTCCACATGGGCGGGAATGAACATCATGGCAAAGCCGATGCGGCGGTCGTCCGACACGTTCGGTTCCGAACTGTGGAACACATGGCCGTGATGGATCGAGAATTCGCCCGGCTCGAGCACCACGTCGATGGCGCTGCTATCATCCACTTCGGATAGCGCCTGCCCGCGGGACAGCAGGTTGTCGGCGTCGCGAGTCTCGACGTGCTTGCGTGTGCCGCCGGTATGGGAACCCGGGATGACCCGCATGCAGCCGTTGTCCCGCGTCACCTCGTTCAGCGCGAGCCAGACCGTCAGGATCGACTGGGGCTGAATGCCGAAATAGGCGGCGTCCTGATGCCAGCTCACGAATTTCCGGTCCTGCGGCTCCTTGATCCAGAACCGGGACGCCATGACAAACAGGTCCGGCCCCGCCAGATCCGCCACCGCGCCGACGATCCGGGGATGACGGGCCAGATCGAAGGTCCAGTCGAAATAGAGATGTCCCTTGAAATGCAGGCTGTCCACGGCCGGCTGGCCGGTCTCGGCCTCGAAGGCTTCGAGCCTGCGCCGCCGCGCCTCGGCGTCGGCCGGATCGATGGCGCGGAGCGGCGTGAGGATGCCGGTGTCGTGAAACGCACGGACCTGCGCCTCGCTGAGAATCTGCGGCATCCGACATTCCTCCCTCGTTGCAGCACTTGTCGTATCGCGGCAAGGCTTCGTGCCCTTATGGTTGAATCTTCTTCATCCTCAAGTCTGACCGCGACGCTTCCGTGATACAAGACGGCACGGCCGCGCACCGGCGCTTGAACCGCGCCGCACGGCGAATCATAATTCCGGCGCGATTGCGAAGCTCCCGGCGGACGAAGCCCTTCATGAACGACAACGACAACGCCCTGCGCGCCCAACTGGCGCATCTCCAACAGGAGCACCGCGATCTCGACGCCGCCATTCTGGCCCTGCAAACGGCGTCCGCGGTAGATCTCATCCAGCTTCAGCGCCTGAAGAAGCGCAAGCTCGGGCTGAAGGACCGGATCGCTTTTCTGGAAGATCAACTCACGCCCGACATCATCGCCTGAACACGCTTCAAGGCCCGGTGGCGGCTAGCCGCGGGCGGCCCGCCGCGCGGCCTTGCGCGCATACATGGCGGCGTCGGCGCGGGACAGCGCGTCCGCCGCGGTGTCGAGCGGCTCAAGCATCGTCGCGCCGGCCGAGCCAGCGGCGAGCAGGCGTGCGCCGTCATGACGGATTTCCGTCCGGCCGATCTCGTCCTCCAGCACCCGCGCCTTGGTGTGTGCATCGGTCTCGGACAAATTCCAGAGCAGAATGGCGAATTCGTCACCGCCCAGACGCGCAATGACATCGGAGGCGCGGACACGGCGGCGGAGCGTCTCGGCCACGGCTTTCAGCAGCGCATCGCCGGCCGCGTGGCCGTGGGTGTCGTTGACGGCCTTGAAGCCGTCGAGGTCGAGATAGACCAGCGCCGCGCTGCTGCCGTAGCGCTTCACATAAGCCAGCGCCCGGCCGAGTTCCCGTTCGAATCCGCGCCGGTTCAGAATATCGAGCAGCGGGTCGGTGTCAGCCCGCGCCGCCAGTTCTGCCAGCGCCCGCCGTGTTTCGCTGAGTTCAGCCAGCAGCCGGTCGACCTCGGCGGCGAGCTGCATCGAACGGCTCTGCTCACGGCGAGCGGCAGGTTCCGGCGGCGCGTCCGGCTGGCGGATGCGGCGCGCGGGCCCGGCCGGCTGGCGAGCGGCCAGGTCCTGGAGGCTGTCGGTCAGGGCAGTCCTGCGCCCGCGCGAGGGGGTGTCGTGGCTCATTCCGGAAGGCAGACTTTCTCGCACTCGGGGCCGCGCGAATCGCTGCGCTACGATAGCGGGCCGCGCACCGCTTGCCAGCCCGGCGAGGCGGCTTGCCGCCGATCCCGCTCCCGGAAGCGCCTGAAGACGCTCTGAAAACCGGGGAACCCTTGTCACCCCCCCGGGCGAACCTATAATCAGGCGCTTCCTTTCGGACGGCCCTGGCGCAGCGCCACGGGCGCGGGGCGTGATATGGCCGGGAAGCAGACCAGCGACGACAAATCCGGCCCGGTGCCGGTCGCCATCATCATGGGCAGCCAGTCCGACTGGCCGACCATGAAACACGCCGCCTACACGCTGGACCAGCTCGGCGTCGCCTATGACGCGCGGATCGTCTCGGCGCATCGCACGCCGCAGCGACTTTATGATTTCGCCGGCGGCGCGAAGGATGCCGGGTTCAAGATCATCATCGCCGGCGCGGGCGGCGCGGCCCATCTGCCGGGCATGACCGCCGCCATGACCCCGCTGCCGGTGTTCGGCGTGCCGGTGGAATCCAAGGCGTTGAGCGGCGTCGATTCGCTGCATTCCATCGTGCAGATGCCGCCGGGAATCCCGGTCGGCACGCTGGCCATCGGCCGCGCCGGCGCGATCAACGCCGCGCTGCTGGCGGCGGCGGTGCTGGCGCTGACGGACGACGCGCTCGCCGCGCGCCTCGCGGCATGGCGGGAGCAGCAGACGGCAGCGGTGGCGGAAAAGCCCGAGGATACGCCGTGAATCCCAGGTCCTCGCTGCGTTTGCCCTCGCCGCCCGTGCTCGGGCCGGACGCCACCATCGGCATTCTCGGCGGAGGGCAGCTCGGCCGCATGCTGGCGCTGGCCGCGGCGCGGCTCGGCCTGAAATGCCATGTCTTCGCACCGGACCCGGCCTCGCCGGCGTTCGATGTGGTCCATCGTGCGACCTGCGCGGACTATGCCGACAAGGAAGCGCTGGACCGCTTCGCCGGCGAAGTGGACGTCATCACCTACGAGTTCGAGAATGTGCCGGCCGAGACCGCCGTGTTTCTCGCTGCGCGCCGCGCGGTCCTGCCCAATCCGGACATTCTCGCCATCACCCAAGACCGTTTCACGGAGAAGTCCTTCGTCGCGTCCCTGGGCATTCCGACAGCGCCCTTCGCGGCGGTGGATTCCGCCGCGGACCTCGCCGCCGCGCTGGACCGCCTCGGCCGCCCCGCGGTGCTGAAGACCCGCCGC
This sequence comes from Xanthobacteraceae bacterium, assembly GCA_035556495.1. Lineage (GTDB taxonomy): Bacteria > Pseudomonadota > Alphaproteobacteria > Rhizobiales > Xanthobacteraceae > CANKHJ01. The sequence goes on from DATMEW010000047.1 coordinate 37,907, forward strand.
TTCGGCTATGACGGCAAGGGCCAGATCGTGCTGCGGGGCGGTGAGGACCTTGATTCCGTCTGGCGCGACCTCGGCGCCCAGCCCTGCATCCTGGAAGGCTTCATCCCATTCGAGCGCGAAGTCTCGGTCGTCGCGGCGCGGTCGGGCGCCGGCACGGTGGCCTGTTTCGACGTGACCGAGAACGAGCATCGCGACCATATCCTGAAGCTCTCCCACGCGCCGGCCCGCATCTCGGACGCGGTGGCGGAGCAGGCGCTGGAGATCGCCGGCCGCATCGCGGCGGCGCTGGATTACGTCGGCGTGCTGGCGGTGGAGATGTTCGTCACGCCGGGCGGCAGCGGCCCCGCCGTGTTGGTCAACGAGATCGCGCCGCGGGTCCATAACTCCGGCCACTGGACGCTGGACGGAGCCTCGATCTCGCAATTCGAGCAGCATATCCGCGCCGTCGCCGGCTGGCCGCTGGGCGCGCCGATCCGCCACGGAGCGCGGGTCGAGATGCTGAACCTGATCGGCGCGGAGATCGACGACGCGCAGAAGTGGCTCACGGTGCCCGGCGCAACGGTTCATCTTTACGGCAAGCCGTCCGCCCGGCCCGGCCGCAAGATGGGTCACGTGACGCGGGTGTTTGCGAAGTGAACCCGGCGGGAGCCCTAGAGCAGCGCCCCCGCCCTACCCGCGGCGATGGAACCGGCGCCTGCATGACGAGATTCCGCGCCGCATGGTGGACTTTCCCGGCGGGGTCTGGTAAACGCCCGGCCTTAGCCTTGCCGCTGCTCCCGATGGAACGCGCGGAGGCGACCGAATTTTCCATTCTGGACGATGCCAACCAGACCGAAAGGATGATCCCGCGTGCAGGTTCTTGTTCGTGACAACAATGTCGATCAGGCGCTGAAAGCGCTGAAGAAGAAGATGCAGCGTGAAGGCATCTTCCGCGAGATGAAGCTGCGTGGACATTTCGAGAAGCCGTCCGAGAAGAAGGCGCGCGAGAAGGCCGAGGCCGTGCGCCGCGCCCGCAAGCTCGCCCGCAAGAAGCTCCAGCGCGAAGGTCTGCTGCCGATGAAGCCGAAGCCCGCCATGGGCGCCGGCCGTGGCGGCGCGGCGGCCCGCGCGCGCTAAGTCTTTCAACAGGCTTTCGTCGGAACGAGCGCGGGCGCATGGCGTCCGCGCTTTTGTTTTGGGGCCGGCTGTTGTTCTGGCGAAGGGCGTTAGCTTCGGGGGAGCGGCCTGCGCGGTTCAAGCAGTCCGCCGCGAGAATTCCCGGTTCAGGGTCACGGCCGCGGTGGGAAGCGCGCGCGAAAATCTCTTGTCCCGCACCCGGGCCTGATATCCTTGTCAGGCATGACCGCTTCCGGCCCGTCCACTCCCGACACCGTCACGATCCGCCCGGCCACCGCAGCCGACCGGCCGGCGCTGTGGCGGATTCTCGAACCGATTTTCCGGGCCGGCGAGACCTATCCGCAACCCCGCGATATGTCCGAGGCCGACGCCCTCGCCTACTGGCTGGCGCCCGCCCATGAGGTCTTCGTCGCCGTGGGCCGGGGCGAGATCGTCGGCACTTATTATCTGAAGGCGAACCAGCCCGGCGGCGGGGCCCATGTCGCCAATTGCGGTTACGCCGTCCGTGAGGACGCAGCCGGGCGCGGCCTCGCCCGCGCCATGTGGAAGCATTCCCACGCCCGGGCGCTGGAACGCGGCTTCCGCGCCATGCAGTTCAACTTCGTCGTGAGCACCAACACGCGCGCGGCCGCGCTGTGGCAGGCTTGCGGCTTCGAGATCGTCGGCCGCCTGCCGGGCGCCTTCGCCCATCCGCTCCATGGCGACGTGGACGCCTATGTGATGTTCCGGCGGCTGTGAACGCAGCCAGCCTTCTCCCGAAAAGCGGGAGAGGGCTTCGTAAAGAACATGCTCTCTAGCGCCAAATCCGGCGCTCGCGCTGGACCGGCCGCTGGGTCCGCCGGGGCGCGTCGCGATAGCTCCGGCGCTGCGCGAAATAGCGCGGGTTCTGCTGGCAATAGCCACCGATGCCGACCACCGTGGCCCGGCATTGGGCAAAGCTGCGGAACCCGCAATTGGCCACATCACCCCGCGTATAATAAGCGCACCACGGATATTCCTGGGCCGCGGCCGGGCGCATGTCCGCCAGTCCCGCCAGCATGAGCGCCGCCGTCCCGCACAGAATCCAACGCATCGTTCTCTCCCTGCCCTGTTTCCCGACCAGTTTCTCCGATCCAGCTTCTCCGATTCCTGGGCTCCCGCCTACAAGCATCGACCCTGGCATTTCGGTTCCATTGCCGACCCCACAGGCCGGCAACGGATCAGGCCACTGGCACCGCCGCATCCACGGCCTCGGCCAGACTGTGCCTGTATTTGGCCACCGCGTCATCAATGGTCCGCTCGTAATGGACCAGCGGCGGCTTCAGGCCGTGAATGAACATCTCCTTGCGCATCCGGGAGCTCGTGCCGGTCAGCATCACCAACACGCCATGGCGCTTTGCCTTTTTCACCATGGTTTCAAGAACATTCACGCCGGTGGAATCAAGGAAAGGCACGGCCGTGAAGTCGATCACCAGGACCCGGCTGGTATCCGCGACCCGGTCCAGCACCGAGGCGATCGCCGCCGCGGCGCCGAAGAAGAATGCACCGGAAATCCGATAGACCACGATATCCGGATCGGCCGCGCGCGCCTCGTCGTAGGGCCCGGCGTCGGCAACGCCATCGGCCTGGTCCTCCACCGCCAGCGGCGCATGGGGCAGGATCGACGTCGCCTTCGACATGCGGTGGATGAACAGGATCGCGCCAAGCGAGACGCCCACAACGATGCCCTCCGTCAGGTCGCGGAAGATCGTGAGCAGGAACGTCGCGAGCAGCACCGCCGCATCCCCTGCCGAGGTGCGCATGAGGGCCGCGAAAGCGGGCTTCTCGATCATGTTCCAGGCGACGACCGCCAGCACCCCGGCGAGGCTCGCCAGCGGAATGAACCGCGCCAGGGGCGCGGCGACAAGGATGAACAGCAGCAGGAATGCGGCATGGAGCATACCCGCCACCGGCCCATGGGCGCCGGCGCGGACATTCGTCGCCGTGCGGGCGATGGTGCCGGTGACGCAGATGCCGCCGAACAGCGCCGAGGCGATGTTGGCGACGCCCTGCGCCACCAGTTCGCAATTCGAGCGGTGCCGGCGGCCGGTCATTCCATCCGCCACCACGGCCGAGAGTAGGGATTCGATGGAGCCCAGCAGCGTGAAGGCCACCGCATTCGGCAGCACTGTCCAGACCTTCGCGAACGAGATTTCCGGCAGCGTCGGCGTCGGCAGCGTATTCGGAATGCCGCCGAAGACCGAGCCGATGGTCGCCACCTTCAGACCCAGCATCACGGCCAGCGTCGCCGTCACCGCAATGGCGATCAGCATCCCCGGCCAGCGCGGCCGCGCCTTCGCCAGCCCGGCGATGATCAGGATAGTCAGGCCCGCGAGCGCGACGGTGGTGATGTCGAGGGTCGGCAGGGCCGACCAGAGCACCGGCAGCTTCGCGACCAGCGCCGCCGGCTCCGGTTCGGACAATGCAAGACCCAGCAGGTCCTTGATCTGGCTCGAAAAGATGATGACCGCGATGCCCGCCGTGAAGCCGACCGTGACGGGATAGGGAATGAATTTGATGTAGGTGCCGATGCGCAGGAAGCCGCCCGTCGCCAGCATCACGCCGGATATCATCGTCGCCAGCAGCAGCCCGTCCATGCCGTGGGTCTGCACGGTGGTCGCGACCAGCACGATGAAGGCGCCGGCCGGCCCGCCGATCTGAAACCGGCTGCCGCCCAGCAGCGAGACGAAGAAGCCGCCGACGATGGCGGTATAGAGTCCCTGTGCCGGCGTTGCGCCCGAGGCGATGGCGATGGCCATGGACAGCGGCAGCGCCACGATCGCAACCGTGAGCCCCGCGATCGCATCGGCCTTCAGATGCGAGAGGCGATAGCCTTCCCGCAGCACGGTGACGAGCTTCGGCATGAACAGCTCGGCGAAGCTGGGCGGCGGCGGAGCATGAACGGGGCGTGACGTCTGCATGGCGGGGTCTGACAATCCGGTTCGCGGGAATCGCGTGTGTCACGGCTGGTCCTTCGGCTGCGGCGCGGACCCGTACCAGCCACCGGTCCCGCACCGTGATCGATCCGCACCTGTCGTCGAACAGGCCGGTCGTCTGCTTTCGCGACTGCGCGATGCTCAGCCCGAAGCCATCGTCACTTCCGGACGGCGGATCAGCGCGGCTTCTCCGCCGGCTCCTTGAGGCGCACGCCGCGGCCCGATGCAGCGCTGGGCACATTCTCGCCGATCAGCTCGATGCCGGCCCGCTCCAGCGCCTCGACCACCTTGGTGAGGCTCTCCACCACCCCCCGCACTGTCCCCGCGCTGGCCTCCATGCGCTGCACGGTCGGCACCGAAATTCCGGCCAGTTCGGCCAGCTTCCGCTGGTCGATCCCCAGCAGCGCCCGCGCGGCCTTCATCTGTGATCCCGTGATCATGCCCGCTTCACCATGTCTTTCTCATGTTTTACGCTTAGCTCTGATATATAATACATCCATATCGATTGTCGTTATGCGGACCTAGCAGGGCTGACACTCATCCCGATCCTGCCTTCTCGCCAAGTCTCGAAGACATGCTTGTGCAATCGTTGATTGCATGATCCCGTGAGATCGGGTTGAGCGCCGGAACTCCGGCGCGGCAGCGGGAGGTCAGGCGTGCAACACTATGCGCATTCGGTGGAAGGCCAGCCCGAGAGCGCATGGGAGCCGCTGCCGCATCACCTGCGCGAGGTCGGCGAGCTCGCCGCCAGCTTCGCGGCGCATTTCGGCGCCGCGCCCGCCGCATTGGCCATGGGCCTGCTGCACGACATCGGCAAAACCTCTGGCGCCTATCAGAGCTACATCCGCCGGCCCCATGGCGGCCCCAAGGGGCCGGACCACAGCAGCGCTGGCGCGAAGGAAGCGATCGGCCTGTATGGCCCGCAGTTGGGCCGCCTCCTGGCCTTCGGCATCGCCGGCCATCATTCCGGCCTGATGGACGGCTCCGGCCGCGAAGGCCCGGGCACGTCGCTCGCGGACCGCTGCATCAAAACGCTTGAGCCCTATGACGGCTGGAAGGCGCATACGCCCGGCCTGCCCAGCCTCGACGACTTCCGCCGCGGCGTGAAGCTTCCGGCCCCGAACGCCATCGCGCCGGGCTTTCAGTTCGCCTTCTTCATCCGGATGCTGTTCTCCTGCCTGGTCGATGCGGATTTTTTGAGGACCGAGGCGTTCTATGTCCGCAGCCGCGGCGAGCCTGTGCCCACGCGCGGCGGCACCATCGGCCCGCATCATCTGGGCGCGATCCGCCGCCACATGGCCGCTCATCGCCGCGACGACTCGGAGGTGAATCGGCTGCGCTCGGCCATCCTCGACCATGCCAATGCAAAAGCGGCGCTGCCGCCGGGCCTGTTCACGCTCACGGTGCCGACCGGCGGCGGCAAGACGCTGACCTCGCTCAGCTTCGCGCTGGAACATGCGATGGCGCACGGCCTGCGGCGCGTGGTCTATGTGATCCCCTTCACGTCCATCATCGAGCAGACGGCGGCGGTGTGGATAGAAACGCCGGCGAAGGCGGGATGAACAACCCGAACGCCAGTCGCCTCCCGCGCGGAGGCGTGGATAGAAACGGTCGGAAGGTCACGACGCCGTGCGCCCACGCGGGTCGCCTCCCGCGCGGAGGCGTGGATAGAAACGCGAGGCCAAGGCGTGGGCCGAGGTAGACGCCACGTCGCCTCCCGCGCGGAGGCGTGGATAGAAACACGGCCAGCCCAGACCGTGAGAACAAGTGGTTCGGTCGCCTCCCGCGCGGAGGCGTGGATAGAAACTGGCCGGTTGTCATCACGTCCTGCCATTCGCCGGTCGCCTCCCGCGCGGAGGCGTGGATAGAAACCCGCGCAATCCTCTGCCAAATAGCGCGGACGAGAGTCGCCTCCCGCGCGGAGGCGTGGATAGAAACTGGATCTCAAACCGGACTGTCGTTGTGGTCAGTGCGTCGCCTCCCGCGCGGAGGCGTGGATAGAAACCGCCGCCCGCAACGCTCCCGCGACAATACCGCTAGTCGCCTCCCGCGCGGAGGCGTGGATAGAAACTTCGCTTCCTCGTCCAGCAGACATTTGACGTTGTGTCGCCTCCCGCGCGGAGGCGTGGATAGAAACTGCCAAAAGTCCTCTTTGGTCTTACGATTAAAGGTCGCCTCCCGCGCGGAGGCGTGGATAGAAACCTTTGCGTCCGGCGGGAGCCGTCCCGGTTGCCCGTCGCCTCCCGCGCGGAGGCGTGGATAGAAACGAGGGACACACGCCTGGGCCGTGGATGTGCCGAGTCGCCTCCCGCGCGGAGGCGTGGATAGAAACGCGAACTGGA
>DATMEW010000048.1:0-12442 GCA_035556495.1 Xanthobacteraceae bacterium
GTGGCAGCGGCCGCATCCGCCGATCCTGATGTCCGCCAGCAACGAGGAATCCGCCGAATTCTGCGGTGAGTTCAAGGCCATCATGGGCCTGACGCTGATTGCGGACCTCGCCATCGCGCGGCGCTCCATCGACATCTACAAGCGCGCCACCGCCATTCAGGGCTTCACGCCGCCGCCGGAATACATCCTCTGCGGTTACAACACCTGCATCATGGATGACGACGCCGAGGCGCGGCATACGCTCGAAGAGGGCCAGCGTTACTTCCATCGCGTGCTGATGCATTCGATCCGCGACGCCCAGCGGCTCGTCATCACCCGCTCGCGCTATTTCGGGCAGGATCAGGTGGGGGAAACCTTCGTCAAGCGCCTCGTCGCGCTGAAGGAGCGTACCATCGACGAGCAGATCGAGGCCGGCTCCGTCTTCTGCGGCAGCCCGGACAAGGTGATCCAGCAGATGAAGCGGGTCCATGGCGAGTTGGGCAACGGCATGTTCAACCTCAACTTCAAGATCGGCAACATTCCCGACGCGGCGGTGACGCGCGGCATGGAACTGTTCCGCGACAAGGTTCTTCCCGCCGTGCGGGACCTGTGAGGCAAATCATGTTCGAGCAAGACATGTTCACGACAGAAACAGCGACGCTGTCGACGGGTCCCGTCACCTATCGCAAGGGCGGCGATGGTCCGGCCATCCTGCATATCCATGGCACGGCCGGGCCGAACCATTCGACGGTGCTTGACGATCTCGCGAAACGCCACACCGTCTATCATCCTGTCGCGCCGGGCTGGGACGGCACGCCGCGGCATGACGCCGTGCGAAGCGTCAGCGATCTTGCAGATGTCTATGCAGATTTCATCCGCACCGTGATCGGCGGGCCGTGCGATGTCATCGGCGTCTCCTTCGGCGGCTGGGTCGCGCTATGGCTGGCGGTGCGGCACCCTAACCTCGTGCAGCAGCTCGTGCTGGAAGCACCCGCCGGACTGCGCGATCCCGGCACCGGCGGCCTGCCGGTCGATCCGGACGAGTTGCACCGCCAGACCTATGCCCGGCCGGACCGCGCGCCCCCGCCCGCCCGCTCAAAGGATGCTTACTGGATCAACCGCCGCCTGCGCGACGAACTGGGGGCCGGCATCAGCCTCGACCAGCCGCTGCTCGAAGCGCTGCCGAAGATCACGGCGCGGACGCTGGTGCTGTTCGGCGACCGGGACCAGATCTCGCCGGCCATGCCGGCGGCGCACCGCATGCGGCTCGGCATTCCCCATGTCCACATGACGTATATTTATAACGCCGCCCATGCGCTGGAATTCGACCAGCCGGAGAAGCTGACGGCGCTGATCTCCGCTTTCTTCGAGCGCGGCGAAGGCTTCCTCGTCCGCAGCGCGGCCGCGGCAGGCTGACACGTCACACCCGGAGGCTATACCGCCTCCGGGTCATCCTCCGGGGCGGGCATTTTCGGGATCATGCTTTTTATTTGAGCATGATCCCGTCCGAAAACCGCTTCGCACTTTTCGGGATCATGCTTTAGCGCTGGCCGAGCAGGAAATCCGCGCAGCGCTCGCCGATCATGATCGCCGGCGCATTGGTGTTGCCGCTCACAAGGTTCGGCATGATCGAGGCGTCCGCCACGCGCAGACGCGGCACGCCGCGCACGCGCAAGTGCGGATCGACCACCGCGCCGTCGTCGCTGCCCATGCGGCAGGTCCCGCAGGGATGAAACACCGTCTTGGCCGTGGCCCGCGCATGGGCGACGAGCGCTTCGTCGGACAACTCCTCGCCGAGATTGCCGGGCTTCAGCTCCCGTTCCACGATTTTGCGCAAGGACGGCGCGCTCATGATCCTGCGGCCGATCTTGAGGCCACGCACCAGGCCCTGAACGTCCGCATCGTTGTCCAGCGCATTGGCCACGACCTTCACGGTGTCGGCGGCATTGCCGCTGCGAATATTCACGCTGCCGCGCGACTGCGGCCGCAGGATGCAGATGCTGAAGGTGAGGCCATGCACCTGCGGCATCGGCTGGCCGACATCCGCCGTCACCGCAGCAGCGACATGGAACTGCACGTCCGGCCGGCCATCGCCATCGGTGTCGAAAAAGCCACCGGCCTCCATCACGTTGGAGGTGAGCAGACCGGTGCGGAACATCAACCATTGCAGGCCATGCCCGACCGCCTTCAGGCCCCTGTCCTGCCCCATCAGGCCGATGGGGTCCCGCGTCAGCGCCTGAACCGGCGTCGTGTAATGATCCTGGAAATTCTGTCCGACGCCGGGGAGTTCGCGCATCACGGGAATGCCATGCGCCGACAGCACATCGCCCGGCCCGATGCCGGAAAGCTGCAACATCTTCGGAGAGCCGAAAGCGCCGGCGCTCAGCACAACTTCCTCGCGCACGCGGGCCTCGCTCACGCTGTTGTCCTTGCCTGAACGGAAGCGCACGCCGACGGCCGCGCCATTCTCCAGCACGATGCCTTCGACCTGCGCATCGGTCCGCAAGGTCAGCAGCGGGCTCTTGCGCACGCGCGAAAGAAACGTGACCGGCGCGGACTGCCGCCGACCACCGAATGTCGTGGTCTGATAGAAGCCGACACCGGCCTGCTTCTCACCGTTGAAGTCGTCAGTATAGGGATAGCCGCTCTCCTGCGCCGCCCGCAGAAAGGCGTAGCTCACCGGATGACGGAAGCGGGCGTCCGCCACCATCAGCGGCCCATCCGCTCCATGATAGGCGTTGGAGAATTTCTGGTTGTTCTCGGAACGGCGGAACACCGGCAGCACATCGTCCCAGCCCCAGCCGGGACAGCCGCGATCGCGCCAGCCGTCGTAATCCTCCGCCTGCCCGCGGATATAGACCATGCCGTTGACCGACGAGCCGCCACCCAGCGTGCGGCCCTGCATCATGCCCATCTGCCGGCCGCCCGCGCCGGCTTCGGGCTCCGTCTTGAACTGCCAGACGCGCTGGGTCGTGTAGACCTTGAAGACGGTCGCGGGAATGTGAATCCACGGGCTGTTGTCGCGCGGGCCGGCTTCCAGCAGCAGCACGCTCTTGCCGGCTTCGATGAGCCGGGTGGTGACGACACAGCCGGCAGAGCCAGCCCCGATGACGATATAGTCGTAGCTTTCCACGCGCTTCGCTCCCGGCCGCGCGGCGGCGCCGCCGGCGTGTCAGTTTATCGCGCGAGAGTAGAGAGCTTCGATATCGCGAAGCAAGCGCGAGGGCGCCGCCGCGGTGTCAGCGATGTGGAGAGCGGCGTCCAGCATGGCGTCGGCCTGCGCCTCGCCCGCGACCGGCGCCGCGAGCTTGCGGAACTTGTCCACCAGCGCCTGCACCGACAGCGGCCGGGCCGGGTCGCCGGGGACATGCTCGGCCTTGTATTCATGCCGGCCGGACATGGATTTGACCACGACACGCGCCGACCATCGTGCCGGATAGTCCGCCAGCAAGGCATCGTCCGCGGTGACCTTCACCTTGCCCATCAGCGCGGCGATGTCCGGTGTCATGGCCGGCTCCGCCTTGGCGATGTCCAGCGCGGCTTCTGGCGCGAGCAGGGCGATGGCGATCTGATACGGCAGGCTGGTGAGGAAGGACATGCGGTCCCCGGCCGTCACACCGTGGTCGATCATCTTGAGATGCGGCGGCAGCACGAAAGCCTCGATCTCGAAGATATCCGCCACAGGCACGACTTTGGCGATATCGGCCACAGCCTGCGTGGCGGCCATGGTCTGGCGCGCGGCGCACCATGGCTTGAACGAGGTTTCGAGGATCGCGGCAGCACCGCCGGCCGTGAAAGCCTCCAGATCCGGTGTGATGCCATAGACCTTCGGGAAGAACGGGCCGTCGAGCAGCGCGAGATCGGCCGCGAAACCGGCACGGGCCGCCTGCGCCGCTATCAATCCAGAGCGCGCGGCATTGCCGGCGGCGAGCCAGCGGGCCGTGGCAGGGCCGCCCTGCTGGCCGACGCCGGGCGCGGTCATGGTCAGGGCAAGACTCAGCGCCTGCGCCGTGCGTTCCGCGTCCAGTTTCATCAGCCGCGCCGCCGTCGCGGCCACGCCGAAGGGCGCGGCGAGATAGGTCGGCCAGATGCCGCGATAGAGGCTGGTCGGGCCGTCCATGGCGAGGCCGAAACGGACCATCGCCTCATAGCCCGCGACGATGGCGGCAGCGATCTCCTTCGGCGCGGCCTTCTGCGCCGCCGCAATGGTCAGCGCCGCCGGCACCACGATGGAGCCCGGCGTGACCATGGAGCGGATATGGATGTCGTCCACCTCGCTCAGCCGGGCGAGGCCGCAATGGGCCGCCACATCCGCCGCGAGATCGCCCGCCGGCCCCCGGAAGGCTATCAACGCCCGCCCCTCGGCCGTGGCCGTCGCCGCCACCCAGGCCGCCACCGTATCGGCGACATGCTGGCTGATGGCGACGTTGTTCCCGGCCGCGATGGCGGCCGGCTCGGACCCGGCGAGAGTTTCGGCAAAGCGCGATAATGTACTGCGGGGCGCGGTCATGGCGTTTCCTTGGGACGGTCGGAGGAGGCTGTCAAATAGGCCTGCGTCTCCCGTGAAACACATGAATCAGCCGCGTTCAACGCGCGCGGCTTCGTCAGATTCGGGCGGCGCGTTGCCGGCCAATTTCTAAAAGATAGCATCTTTACTATCTTCTCCCGGTCCGCTAGCCTCCCCTCAGGATCGCAGCAGCGCAACCGGAGGACCCCCATGGGCATCCAGGAGCCGGTCGAAACAGGGACGGGACGCATTCTGCTCGGCGGGCGCTCAGGTTCGCTGTCGAACCAGATCGTCGCCGAAGTGCGCGATTCCCTGTTCGCCAAGCGGCTGCGGCCCGGCGATTTCCTCGGCACGGAAAAGGACCTTGCCGCCCGTTTCGGCGTCAGCCGCATCGTCGCGCGGGACGCCCTGCGCACGCTGGAGGCCCTCGGCATCGCTGAAATCCGCATGGGCAAGGGCGGCGGCGCGCGCATCGCCCATGGCAACCCGCGCCTGTTCGCCGAAGTGCTCGCGGTGCAACTCGATCTCACCGGCGTCAGCGCCGGAGAGATTCTGGACGCCCAGCGAGCCGTCGAAAGTCTAGCCGCCGAACTCGCGGCCGAACATGCCACCAAGGCGGATCACGACCGGCTGCATCGCCTGCTGGACGCCGCCGCCCGCTGCATGGACGATGTCGAGGCCTATACGCGAGTGAGCCATGACTTCCATCTCGCCATCGCGGAAGCCTCGCACAACCGCGTAGTGGTGACGCAGTTCATCTCGCTCCACCACGTCTCATGGCCAAAGCGCAACCCAACGCTGACGCCCGCTGTCGCCACCCATGTGCTCGACGTGCATCGGCAGCTCGCATCTCTCATCGAGATCCGGGATGCCGCCTCCGCACGCCGCCTGATGGACGATCACGTCAGGATGATCCGCGCGCGGCGTGTTCACGAACACGACCAACCGCACAGTCATTCACCCGATCCGACCTGCTGCTGACCGGACAAACAACGAGAGGCGCACCGGCCAGCATGCTTCACAACAGCGCCGTCTAGGAGGACGAACCATGAAGAACCAGCCATTCATCATCCAGCCGCACTTCCGGCTCCAGGAATGGATCGCGGAGGAAAAGGGTTATTTCCGTGACGAGGGCCTCGACTATGTGTTCGAGGAGACGATCCACAGCACCGACGGCAAGGCCCACGACACCTCGGGCGCAAAGTCCGGCGCCTATCAGACCTTCGAGAAGGGCCGCACTTCCGACGTCAATTGCGCCTGCCACTGGACGGTAAATGTCGCCGCCGCCAAGGGCCACGGCAAGCTCTGGGCCGACGTCTACTCTGTCGCGCCCGCCGCCATCTTCGTGCCGCCGGATTCACCGGTGAAAAAGCCGGAAGACCTCGCCGGCGTGCCGATCTCGGTCGGCTATCAGTCGGGCAGCCATTACTCCAGCATCCAGGCGCTGGAGCAGTATCTCCCGACCGACCAGATCAATCTCTCCTTCTCGGAAGGCATGCTGTTCAAGCGGCTGGACAATCTGCTGGAAGGAACGTCGCCGGCCTCCGCGCTGTTCAGCGGGCCGTATTATCTCGCGGAGCAGCTCGGCTTCCGCAAAATCATCGATACGACCTTCATGATCGCGTCGATGATCACGGGCAATCCGGACGAAGAGGACCTGAAGAAATTCTTCCGGGCCCTCAAGCGTGCGCAGCGCGACCTCGACCTGCGACCGGACCTCTATACCCACTACTTCAAGCGGGAATTCCCGGCACGGTATCATGACATCATGGATACCCGCCGCTGGGGCCCCGGCGAGCGCATCGTGTTCGAGCCCTATACCGAAGAAGCCTTCTCCGAATCCCGCGACTGGATCGCGGAGCGCAACATCTTCGAGGGCGGCAAGCCGAACATGGGCAACGATGCCTACAAAGAGGTCACGGTTCACCTGTCCTGATCTCTCCTGCCTGACGGGAGCCGCGGGCGGATTCGGCCGCCGCTTCCCACCAATGCAGAATCCCCGGGGCAGCCAACCGCCCCGGGGATTTTGCGTTCGGTTCCATCCAGATTACCTTGAAGAGATCGGCCCCGTCGCATGGACAGGCGCACCAGCGTTACCGGCGGGGACAGGCCCGGACAAGGAGCGGCCATGAACGCATCACAGATCATGACCCGGAACGTTGCAACGGTCTCGCCGGAGACGCCTGTGCATCAGGCGGTCGAGATGATGCTGCAACGGGGCATCAGCGGACTGCCCGTGGTCGATGCCGGCGGCGTCCTGGTCGGGATCGTGACAGAGGGCGATCTGTTGCGGCGCACCGAACTCGGCACCCAGCGCAAGCGGCCCCGCTGGCTCGAATTTTTCGTCGGGCCCGGCCAGATGGCCGAAGAATATGTCCGGACCGCCGGCCGGAAGGTAGGCGAGGTCATGACGCCGGATGTTCGATCGGTTTCCGAAGACACCTCGCTGAGCGAGGTTGTCGCCACGATGGAGCGTCACCGCATCAAGCGGCTGCCGGTGGTGCATGACGGCAAGGTCGTCGGCATTCTCAGCCGGGCCAATCTGCTCCGGGCGCTGGCCAACGCCACCGCGGAAATTCCCGCCCCCAAGGCCGACGACGAAAGCCTGCGCCGGGCCCTGCTGGCGGAACTGGACAAGCAGCCATGGGCCCCCGTCAGCACGGTCAGCATCATCGTGCGCGACGGGGTGGTCCACCTGTGGGGGAGCATTCTGGACGAGCGCCAGCGCAACGCGATCCGCGTGGCGACCGAGAATATCCCCGGCGTCAAAGGCATCGAAGATCACCTCGTCTGGGTCGAGCCGATTTCCGGCATGGCGATCCTGGCGCCGGGTGACGAGGAGGCGTCCGCGCCCAGTTCTTGATTTCACGGTTACGTGATCCGCCCGCCTGCTCCCCCTGGGGGCAGGCGCTGCGGCGTCCCGTTCCGCGTCGTGGCGCAGGGCAAACTGTCGCAGTTGAAGGCCGCACCTGATCCGCTATCAGGGCCGCGCAGAAATTTTACTGCATTTGGGTTGAATGGTGCCTTGCTCAGGCGGCTCCATTTTGCCATTCGTTTCTCAGTCGTTTTTTGAGAATCGTGCAAGCTGACAGGAGGCGCGAACGGCCGGCAATGTCCGAATCTGCCCTGCTCCCCTGCCTGCTCAGTCTTCCCTTCATCGGAAGTTTTGTTGCGGCCTTTTTCCGCAATGATGCGCGCAACGCGGAGTCATGGCTCGCCGGCCTCATCGCGTTCGCCGGCCTCATCATCGCGATCTGGCTCTATCCGACGATCCGGGCCGATCGTCTGGTTGTGTGGCAGGCGACCTGGCTTCCGCAATACGGGCTGAATTTCACCCTGCGGCTGGATGGGCTGGCCTGGGCATTCACCCTTCTCATCACCGGCATCGGCATCCTGATCGCGCTTTACGCGCGATATTACATGTCCCCGGCCGATCCGATGCCGCGCTTCTTCTCGCTTCTGCTCGCCTTCATGGGCGCAATGCTGGGCATCGCGCTTTCGGGCAATCTCATCCAGATCGTTTTCTTCTGGGAGATCACGAGCGTCGTCTCGTTTCTCCTGATCGGCTACTGGCATCAGAACGCGGCCGCGCGTGACGGCGCGCGCATGGCGCTGAGCCTGACCGCCGCCGGCGGCCTGTGCCTGTTCTCCGGCGTCATCGTCATCGGCCATATCGTCGGCAGCTACGATCTCGATATCGTGCTGGCGGCCGGCGACCAGATCCGGAGCCACCCGTTCTATCCGGTCGCGCTGGTGCTGGTCGTCATCGGCGCGCTGACCAAAAGCGCCCAGTTTCCGTTCCATTTCTGGCTGCCGCAGGCGATGACAGCGCCGACGCCGGTGTCGGCCTATCTCCATTCGGCCGCGATGGTGAAGGCCGGGGTTTTCCTGCTGGTCCGCCTGTGGCCGGCGCTCGGCGGCACGGACTACTGGTTGTGGCTGGTTGGCAGCGCCGGCCTCGCGACATTCGTCTTCGGTGCGTTTCTCGCCATTTTCCAGCACGATCTCAAGGGCCTGCTCGCCTACTCCACCATCAGCCACCTGGGGCTGATCACCCTGCTGATCGGCCTCAACCGGCCTCTCGGCCTGGTTGCGGCCGTGTTCCACATGCTGAACCATGCGACCTTCAAGGCGTCGCTGTTCATGGCCGCCGGCATCATCGACCACGAATGCGGCACGCGCGACATCCGGCGCCTGAGCGGGCTCTGGCATTTCATGCCGATCACGGCGGTGCTCGCCATGGTTGCGGCGGCCGCCATGGCCGGCGTGCCGCTGCTGAACGGCTTTCTCTCCAAGGAGATGTTCTTCGCGGAAACCATCGAGGTCTATGACGGCTCGCTGATCGACGCCGCGCTGCCCTATATCGCGACCATCGCCAGCACCTTCACGGTGGCTTATTCGCTGCGCTTCATCCGGGATGTGTTCTTCGGCCCCGCGCCCAAGGACCTCCCGCGCATTCCGCACGAGCCGCCCCGCTGGATGCGCATGCCGATCGACATCCTCGTGATCATCTGTCTGGTGGTGGGAATCGTGCCGGCCTACACTATCGGCCCCATCCTCCATGTTGCGGTGTTCTCCATTCTCGGCCCGGCCACCCCGGACTATAGCCTTGCCATCTGGCACGGCCTCAACTGGCCGCTCCTCATGAGCAGCCTCGCGCTGCTGGGGGGCCTCGTGCTCTATCTGCTGCTGCGCAGATACCTGCAAAGCGAACGAGGCGAGCCGAACTGGGTGATGCAACTCAACGGCCGCCGTTTCTTCGACCGGGCGCTCGTCACCCTCTCCTGGCGCTGGGCCAGCACCGCCGAGCGCATCCTGGGAACCCGGCGGCTCCAGCCCCAGCTCGTGCTGGTCGTGCTGGTCTCGGCGGCGGCCGCGCTGCTGGCGCTCTGGCCCCATGACATCTTCCGCCTCCCGTCGTGGCCCGCCATGCCGGACCCGGTTTTCGCTGCGCTCTGGGTCGTCGGCATCGCCTGCGCCATCGGCGGCGCCTCCCTCGCCAAATTCCATCGGCTCGCCGCCCTCATCCTGATCGGCGGCGCGGGGCTGGTCACCTGCATCACCTTCGTGTGGCTTTCCGCGCCAGACCTGGCGCTGACCCAGCTCGTGATCGAAATCGTCACGCTCACTCTGCTGCTTCTCGGCCTGCGCTGGCTGCCGAAGCGCGCGTCCGAGCAGGGCGAATCCCCGCCGTCCCTGTCGACATGGCTGCGCCGCATCCGTGACTTCTCGATCGCCATCGGTACCGGCGCGGGCCTCGCGCTGCTCGCCTATGCGGGCATGACCGGCCCTGCTCCGGACACCATCGCGAAGGAATTCCTGGCGCGCGCCTATCTCGAAGGCGGCGGCACCAATGTCGTCAACGTGATCCTCGTGGATTTCCGCGGCTTCGACACTTTCGGCGAGATCACCGTGCTCGGCGTCGTCGCCATCACGGTCTATGCCCTTCTACGCCGCTTCCGCCCGGCGGCGGACAGCATCGAAGTGCCGGAGCAGCAGCGCCAGCAGGAAGCCTTGCAGGCTGACGGCAAGGCTTCCGACGACTATCTAGCCGCACCCTCCGCCATCATGCAGTTGCTGTTTCCCTTCATCGCCGTTGTCGCGGCGTATTTCCTGCTGCGCGGCCACGACCTGCCCGGCGGCGGCTTCGTCGGCGGAACGGTGATGGCCATCGCGCTGCTCCTGCAATATATCGCGAGCGGCAGCCGCTTCGTGGAAGCCAACCTCAGGATACGGCCGCTGCGGTGGATTTCGCTCGGCCTGCTGACGGCGCTCTGCGCCGGCCTCGGCGCCTTCGCATTCTCCAGGCCCTTCCTCACCTCCGCCTTCAGCTATGCCGATATTCCCCTGATCGGCGCGGTGCCGATGGCCAGTGCGCTGGTCTTCGACCTCGGCGTATTCTCCCTCGTGGTCGGCACCATCGCCCTCATCCTCATCGCCCTTGCGCATCAGTCGATCCGCAGCCACCGCGCGACCGGCACGCCGCTGCAAGGCGAAAGCCGGGAGGAGCCGTGATGGAACTCGTTCTCTCCATCGCCATTGGCGCGTTGGGCGGCTCCGGCGTGTGGCTCTTGCTGCGCCCGCGCACCTTTCAGGTGATCATCGGGCTGACGCTGCTGTCTTATGCCGTCAACCTGTTCATTCTTTCCATGGGGCGCCTGAAGGTGGACATGGCGCCGATCCTCCAGAAGGGCGAAGCCGGCGACATCGCCAGCTATGCGGACCCGCTTCCGCAGGCGCTGGTGCTGACCGCGATCGTCATCAGCTTCGCCACCACCGCGCTGTTTCTCGTCGTTCTTCTCGCCTCTCGCGGCCTGACGGGCACCGACCATGTCGATGGACGGGAGCGTGAATGGTGATCGCCTGGGCGGACCATCTGGCAATTCTTCCCATCCTGCTGCCGCTTGCGGCGGGCGCGGGGCTGCTGCTGATCGAGGAACGGCACCGCGCGCTGAAGGCTGCCATCAGCCTCGCGACGACTCTGGCCCTGGCCGGCATCGTGACGGCTCTTTTCTACCGGCTGGAGGCCGTGCCCCAGGAGGTCATCGTCTATCGCCTCGCCGGATGGCCCGCTCCGTTCGGCATCGTGCTGGTGGTGGACCGGCTGACCGTCCTCATGCTGATACTGACCAGCGGGCTGGCGCTTGCCAGCCTCATCTTTTCGCTCGTGCGCTGGAGCCGTGCGGGCGTCCATTATCTTTCGCTGTTTCAGTTCCTGCTGATGGGACTCAACGGCGCATTTCTCACCGGCGACCTGTTCAACCTGTTCGTGTTCTTCGAACTGCTGCTGGCCGCATCCTACGGGCTTGCGCTGCACGGCTCCGGCATCGTCCGAGTGCGCGCCGGGCTGCATTACATCGCGATCAACCTCGCCGCCTCCTTGCTGTTCCTCATCGGCGTCTCGCTGATCTACAGCGCGACGGGGACGCTCAACATGGCCGATCTCGCCATGAGAATCCCTACGCTGGACGCCGGCGACAGGATGCTGATGGAGAGCGGCTCCGCGATTCTCGGCATCGCATTTCTGGTCAAGGCGGGCATGTGGCCGCTGAGCTTCTGGCTGCCGACGACCTATGCGGCAGCCGCGCCGCCGGTCGCGGCGATGTTCGCGATCATGAGCAAGCTCGGCATCTATGTGATACTTCGGCTCTGGCTCCTGCTGTTCGGCGACGCCGCCGGCGCCTCTTCCGATTTCGGCGGAATGGCGCTGCTCGCGATCGGCGGCGCGACGGTCCTGTTCGGCATGATCGGGATTCTCGCGTCGCAGGACCTCGGCCGCCTCACCGGCTTCGCCGTACTCATTTCCTCCGGAACGATCCTTGCGGTCATCGCCATCGGCGACGCCGACCTCACCGGCCCCGCCATTTATTACATGATCAGCTCGACCCTCGCGATCGGCGCAATGTTCATGCTGATCGAACTCATCGAGCGCGGCCGCGACCCGGGCGCGGACATGCTGGCCGTGACGCGCGAAGCCTATGGCGACGACAGCGAAGAAGATCCTCTGAAAATGGAGGAGATCGGCATCGCCATTCCGGCGACCATCACCGTTCTCGGGCTCTGTTTCCTGAGCTGCGCTCTGGTGCTCGCCGGCATGCCGCCGCTGTCCGGCTTCATCGGCAAATTCGCAATCCTTTCCGCCGCTTTCAGCGTTCCCGGTCAAGGTCAGGACGCCGTGCCCGTGACCGCCTTCACCTGGCTCCTGCTGGCGCTGCTCATGGTGTCCGGCATCGTCACCCTGATGGCCATGACCCGCGCCGGCATCCGCACGCTGTGGATCCCCCAGGAGCGCACGACACCCATGGTCCATCTGGCCGAGATCGCCCCCATCATCCTGCTGCTTGCCGGTTGCGTGGCTCTGACGGTCCAGGCCGATCCCGTCCTGCGCTACATGAATGCGGCGGCAAGCGCGGCGCACTCGCCCGCGGACTATGTCCGGGGGGTGCTCACGGACCC
>DATMEW010000049.1:0-4751 GCA_035556495.1 Xanthobacteraceae bacterium
CCGGTCATCAGCCGGCCAGCGCGGTCTCGATGGCCTTGAGGGCGTCGGCCGCCCTGTCGCCATCCGGCCCCCCGGCCTGCGCCATGTCCGGCCGGCCGCCGCCGCCCTTGCCGCCGACGGCCTGCGCCGCCATGCGCACGAGATCGACCGCCGAAAAGCGCGACACGAGGTCCGGCGTGACGCCGACCACGATGGCCGCCTTGCCGTCCGCCGCCGTATTGGCGACAGCGACGACGCCCGAGCCGATCTCCTTCTTGCCGGCATCGACCAACGACTTGAGGTCGTTCGCCGCGAGCCCGTTGACCGCCAGCCGGTAGAAGCGCGTGCCGCCGACATCGACGGTGTTGGAGGCCGCGGCGCCCGCGCCGTTGCCGCTGCCGCCGCCCAGCGCGAGCTTCTTCTTCGCCTCGGCCAGCTCCCGTTCAAGCTTCTTGCGCTCGTCCATGAGCTGGACCACGCGCGCCGGCATTTCCGGCACGGTGACGCGCAGCACCTCGCCCGCCGTCGTCGCTGCCGTCTGGATGATGGCGTTGGCCGCCTTGCGCGCCGCGCGACCGGTCATCGCCTCGAGCCGCCGCACGCCCGCGGCAACGCCGCTGTCCGCCAGCCCCGAGATGATGCCGATCTCGCCGGTGCGGGCCACATGGGTGCCACCGCAGAGTTCGACCGACCAGCCCATCGAATTGGCACTGGAGCCTTCGGCATGGCCCATCGCCACGACGCGGACCTCGTCGCCGTATTTCTCGCCGAACAGCGCCCTCGCGCCGGACGCGCGCGCATCGTCCAGCGCCATCAGCCGCGTCACGACAGGCGAGTTCTGGAGCACGAAATCGTTGGCGATGTCCTCGACGCGCTCGATCTCCTCGCGGGTCATCGGCTTGGGATGCGAAAAGTCGAAGCGCAGCCGATCGGGCGCGACCAGCGAACCCTTCTGCGCAACGTGGTCGCCCAGCACCTGGCGCAGCGCCTCATGCAGCAGATGGGTCGCGGAATGGTTGGCGCGGATCGCGCCGCGCCGGGCGTGATCCACCTCCAGCGCCAGCGGCGCGCCGACGCGCAGCGTGCCCTCCTCGACGATGCCGGCATGGACGAACAGATCGCCACCCTTCTTCTGCGTATCGGTCACGCGCAAGCGCACGCCCTCGCCGGTCATCACGCCGGTGTCGCCGACCTGACCGCCGGACTCGCCGTAGAACGGCGTCTGGTTCACGACCACGAAGCCGCTCTCGCCGGCCTTAAGGCTGTCCACCTCCGCGCCGTCCTTCACCAGCGCGGCCACGACGCCCTCGGCCTTCTCGGTGTCGTAGCCGAGGAATTCGGTGGCGCCGAGTTTCTCGCGCAGGCCGAACCAGACGGCTTCCGTGGCCGCCTCGCCCGAGCCCGACCACGAAGCGCGGGCCTTGGCCTTCTGCTGCTCCATCGCGGCGTTAAAGCCGTCGAGATCGACGGCGATACCGCGCGGCCGCAGCGCGTCCTGCGTCAGGTCCAGCGGGAAGCCATAGGTGTCGTACAGCGTGAAGGCGGTCTCGCCCTTGAGCTTGTCGCCCGAGGCAAGGCTGCGGCTCTCGTCTTCGAGGATGGCAAGGCCGCGCTCCAGCGTCTTGCGGAAGCGGACCTCCTCCAGCTTCAGCGTCTCGGTGATGAGCGGTTCGGCGGTGTGGAGTTCCGGGTAAGCCTGGCCCATCTCGCGCACCAGGGTCGGCACCAGCCGCCACATCAGCGGGTCGCGCGCGCCCAGCAGCTCCGCATGGCGCATGGCGCGGCGCATGATCCGCCGCAGCACATAGCCGCGCCCCTCGTTGGACGGCAGCACGCCGTCCGCGATCAGGAAGGACGACGCGCGCAGGTGATCGGCGATGACGCGATGAGACACCTTCTGCGGGCCGTCGGCATCGACATTGGTGGCGTCCGCCACCGCGCCGATGAGCGCGCGCATCATGTCGGTCGCATAGTTGTCGTGGGTGCCCTGCAACACGGCGGAGATGCGCTCCAGCCCCATGCCGGTGTCGATGGACGGGCGCGGCAGATTCAGCCGCTCGCCGGAGGCGAGCTGCTCATACTGCATGAAGACGAGATTCCAGATCTCGATGAAGCGGTCCCCGTCCTCGTCCGGCGAACCGGGCGGGCCGCCGGGAATATGGTCGCCGTGATCGTAGAAAATCTCCGAACACGGGCCGCACGGGCCGGTCTCGCCCATCTGCCAGAAATTGTCGGCGCCGGCGATGCGGATGATCTTCTCTTCCGGCAGGCCGGCGATCTTCTTCCAGAGGCCGAACGCCTCGTCGTCGTCGATATAAACCGTCACCAGCAGCCGTTCGACCGGCAGCGCATATTCCTTCGTGATCAGGTTCCAGGCCAGCTCGATGGCGCGTTCCTTGAAGTAATCGCCGAAGGAGAAGTTGCCGAGCATTTCGAAGAAGGTGTGGTGGCGCGCGGTGTAGCCGACATTGTCGAGGTCGTTATGCTTGCCGCCGGCGCGCACGCATTTCTGCGACGTGACCGCGCGCGAATAGGGCCGCGTCTCCAGGCCGGTGAAGACATTCTTGAACTGCACCATGCCGGCATTGGTGAACATCAGCGTCGGGTCGTTGCGCGGCACCAGCGGCGACGACGGCACGGCTTCGTGGCCGTTGCGCGCGAAGTAGTTGATGAAGGTCGACCTGATCTCGTTGACGCCGCTCATGCCTGTTTCCTGTTCGGCTGGCACTGGCCAGCCGGGTCTTTTTCCAAGGCCGATCCCCGCAAGGCCCTTTTCTGCCAGCCCGTAGCCGCTGGCGGGCGGCCGGCGAAGGCCCTCATCCCGACATTCCGGGCCCATGACATCCTGCGTTCGAGGCCGCTGGCCGGATTGTTCCGCTCCGGACAGAGCCCCGGCCTATCTTGAGGTTTCCCTTGGATTTTTTGCCGGCCTCTTTTAGCGGAGCGCCTATGGCCGTGTCCAGAAAACCCGTGCCCAGCCATCGTCTCGCTGCCCATCGCGGAATCGGGCGCTGGCCGGCGCAGCCGGCGTTTGCGAACAAGGGAGGGGAAAGCCGGAGGAAAGCGGATATCTCCCAGCCGATCTCGGATTCACGCCCGACGCGAATTGACGGGCGGGGGCAATGCTGACACCGGGAACGCGGATCGACTATAAATTCCCGTCCGGACCTGTGGCGCCGCCGCCGGTCCGCCTGAGACAATCCCAAGGAAACGACAAGGAATCGACATGACCGAGACCGCGGCCACATCCGCCTCCCATCTCGAAACCGTGCTCAAGGCCGGCCGCTTCGCTCTCACCTCGGAAATCACGCCGCCGCTGTCCTGCGATCCGCAGGCCCTGCTCGCCAAGGGCCTCCCCCTGAAGGGGCTCGCCGACGCGGTGAATGTCACCGACGGGGCCAGCGCCAAGACGCATCTGAGCGCGCTGGTTTCGGCGATGCTGCTCAAGCAGAACGGCATCGAGCCGATCCTTCAGTTCACCTGCCGCGACCGTAACCGCATCGCGCTGCAATCCGACCTGATCGGCGCGGCCGCCCTCGGCATCCACAACCTGCTGCTGCTGACCGGCGACGACCCGAAGGCCGGCGACCAGCCTGACACCAAACCGGTGTTCGACGTCGATTCCAGCGGCCTCACGAAGATGGCGCGGGATATCCGCGACAAGGGCGAACTGCCGAACGGGCGCAAGATCGGCGGCACGGCCCACTTCCTTCTGGGCGGCGCCGACGCTCCCATCGACCCCAAGCCGGACTGGCAGCCAACCAAGCTCGTCGCCAAGGTGGAAGCCGGCGTCGGCTTCGTGCAGACCCAGTTCTGCATGGATGCCGGCGTGGCCCGGCGATACCTCGCGCGCCTTGCCGAGAATCCCGTGACCCGCGACCTGAAGGTCCTGATCGGCATCGCCCCGCTGCGTTCGTCCAAATCCGCACGCTGGATGAAGGAGAACCTGTTCGGCACCATCATTCCGGATGCCTATGTCGAGCGGCTGGACGCGGCGGCCGACCCCGTCGCCGAGGGCCGCGCCATCGCGATCGATCTCATCGAGGAACTGGCGGGCGTGCCGGGCGTCTCGGGCGTGCATATCATGGCGCCGGCCAACGAAGCCTCGGTTCCGCCGGTCATCGAGGAAGCCCGCAAGCGCCTCGGCAGCCGCGCGTCGGCCTGACGGCTCCCAACGTCTGCCGCGGGGCTGGCCGGCCCGACACGGGCAATACGTCCAAGTCCGGGAAATACCGGCTCCACTGCGGAATCTGGCTAAACCCGGTTTTGCGCTTTCTGGGACCGATCACTTCAAGGGCGACCGCGCTTGAAGCCATCTGCCTTTCAACATCGGTCGCAGCGGAACTGGCCGGGTGAGACAGCAAGAAAGGTGGCCTTCCGGCCACCTTTCTACAGCTTTGCCAAGAATCCTGATCTGCCAAGAATCCTGATTTACGAAGAGTCCTGATTTGCCAGGAATCCTGAATTTGATTCCGTCAAAGCCACACTCCTGGCTTTTGGCTCCAGGCTTTTATTCTGAGGCGGCTTTCCTGACGCGAAACGTGTGTCTGTTTCGTTCGAAACGCCACAGGCTCCGCCGATCACACGCCCCGATCTTCGCGGGAAAAGGCGAAGGTCACGGAGAAACCTCGGAAACCTCCGAAACTTCCCAAGCCCTCACTCGTCTTCGTCGCCCTCGCCTTCCTCACCGGCGAGAATCTTCTCGGCGATCAGCCCGGCGTTCTGGCGGATGGCCGCCTCGATCCGGTCGGCAGTCTCGGCATTCTGCCGCA
>DATMEW010000050.1:0-5361 GCA_035556495.1 Xanthobacteraceae bacterium
ATCACCAGCAGCGCCTGCGCCCGGGCGAGCTGGGCGTCGAGCGAGGCCCGCAGCGGGCCGGCCGGAAACACCCGGCCGTTACCGATGCCGCTGCCGCCATCGACCACGAGGATGGAGAAGTCCTTGTGCAGCGACGGATTCTGAAAGCCGTCGTCCATCACCATCACGCTCGCGCCGGCGGACAGGGCCAGATGCGCGCCGGCGACGCGATCCCGCGCCACGACGACCGGCGCGGCGCGGGCCAGCAGCAGCGGCTCGTCGCCGACATCCGCCGCCAGATGCCGGGCCGGATCAACCCGCACCGGGCCGGCCAGCCGTCCGCCATAGCCGCGGCTGAGCAGAACGGGCCGCTCGCCGGCCGCCGTCAGCAACTGCGCGACCGCAATCGCCGTGGGCGTCTTGCCGGCGCCGCCGAGGGTCGGGTTGCCGATGCAGATCACCGGCACGGACAGCGCCGCGCCGGCGCGGGTCATCCGCCGTGTCGCGATCCTGTCGTAGAGGGCTGCGATCGGGGACAGGAGCCCGGCGGCAAGGCCCGGTCGCCGGGTCCAGAACGCCGGCGGCCTCATGCTAGCCATGATCGTTACGGCCACCGTTGCCGGCCCCGTGCCGGCCCTGAAGCCGGAGCTGGAGCAGATAGGGCTCGATCGCCGCCAGCGTGCGGCCGAAGGCGCCGCCAAGACGCTCCACGGTCGCCTGCGCGGCAGCAGTCGCCTGTCTGCGGGCGGCCGGAGCCCCCAGCCACGCATCCATTCTCGCAGCGAGACCCGCGCCATCCGTGACCTGCACGGCCCCGCCGGCCTGGTCCAGCTCGTCGTAGATTTCCTGGAAATTCGCGACATGGGGCCCGTGCAGCACGGCCGCGCCGAGCTTCACCGGCTCGACCGGATTCTGCCCGCCATGGGGCACCAGCGACCCGCCGACGAACACGACCGGCGCGAGGCGGTACAGCAGGCCAAGCTCCCCCAGCGTGTCGGCGACATAGATGTCCGTCCGCGGACCGGGAATGCCCCCGCGCGAGCGCAGCGTCACCTGAAGCCCTGCTGTCGCGGCCACGGCGCTGACAGCGTCGCCGCGCTCTGGATGGCGCGGCGCGATGATGGTGAGCAATTGCGGATGGCGCGCACGCAGCTCGCGATGGACCGCGACGACGATGTCCTCCTCGCCCGGATGGGTCGAGGCGGCAGCGATCACCGGCCGGCTGCCGATGGCGAAACGCAGCGCCCGCAGCTTGCTCTCATCGGCGGGCTGGCTCGGCCCATCGAGCTTGAGATTGCCGGTGGTGGTGATGCGCGGAGCGCCGAGGTCACTGTAGCGCTGCGCATGGGCGGGCGACTGGGCCAGACACAGATCGACATGGGACAGCAGCGCGCCGATGGTCTTCGGCGCGCGCCGCCATGTCCTGAACGAGCGCTCCGACAGCCTGCCGTTGACGACCAGCATCGGCACGCGCCGCGCCGCCGTGGCGGTGATGAGATTCGGCCAGAGATCGGATTCCACGAATAGCGCCAGGTCCGGCTGCCAATGGGCGAGAAAGCGCCGCACGTAACGCGGCACGTCCAGCGGCACATATTGATGGATCGCGCCTTCGGGCAGCCGCTCCTGCGCCAGCGCGGCGCTGGTGACGGTGCCGGAGGTGCAGAGCACGGCAAAGCCCTGATCGCAGATGCGCTCCACCAGCGGCAGGACGGCCATCAGTTCGCCGACGCTGGCGGTATGGAACCACACCAGAGGCCCGGCCGGCCGCGGCCGCGATGCGATGCCATAGCGTTCCTGCAAACGCCCGGCCTCCTCCTTGCCGCGCGCCAGCCGCCGCGACAGCACGCGCGGCAGCGCCGGCATCGCGAGCCGGGACGCCATGCGATAGGCTTTCAGGGACAATGGCGGCCGGTCAGCCAACGGCTCTCTCCCCCGGGGACACGCCGACCATAGCATAGGCCCGCGCCGTCACCGCCGAAATGGCGGCCTCCACCTGCCGGCGCAAAGCTTCCTGCAAGGCGTCGTCCGCCTCGCGCGGAACGCGGATCGGCTCGCCGACGACAACGGCGCCGCGGCTGAACGGCAGGCCGATGGTGGTCCGGTCCCAATTGGACAGTTCAATGCGCCGCCGCGTCACCACCGCGACGGGATAGATCGGCCGGCCCGAGACCTGCGCCATCATCACCACGCCCAGACCGGCGACGCGCGCCACCTTCGGCACGTCGGCGGTGAGCGTGATGTTCCAGCCCTCCCGCAGCGCCCGCACCATGGCCTTGAAGGCCGCGACGCCGCCCTTGCGGTCGAACCGGCCGGCGGGATCGCCCGAACCGCGGATCGGCACCACGCCTAGCCGCTCCGCGACATCGGCATAGAGATCACCGTCCCGGTGCCGCGTGATCATCACCTTGAAGCGCAGGTCTTCACGGGCAAGCGGCACGAGAAAATGCTGGCCGTGCCACATGGCGGCGATGACCGGCTCCTCGGCACGCAGGCGCGCCAGCGCGTCGGGCGGCTCGGTGACGAAACGCCCGGTGCGCCAGACCAGCCGGAGATAGCCCGACGCCAGCCGCGCGACGGCCGCCTGCACGGCCGTGGACCGCACGATGCGTTTGAAGACGGACATTCCCGGCAGACCGCCCGTCAAGCCTTGGGAGGCACCGTGGCTTCAGGGTCGAGCAGGCGATGCAGATGGACGATGAAATAGCGCATATGCGCATTGTCCACCGTCGCCTGGGCCTTCGCCTTCCAGGCGGTATAGGCGGTGGCGTAGTTCGGGAAGACGCCGACGAGATCGAGCTCGGACAGATCACGGAATTCGTGGGAATCCAGGCTTTTCAGTTCGCCGCCCAGAACGAGATGGGGAAGCTGGGGGCCGGTCACAGGTGTGGACATCGCGCAAGTCCTCGATCGTCACGGGATGATGTTCAACGCAAGGCCAGATCACCAAACGGGGTCACTGGCGGCTCACTGGAACGCGGCGGGGTCGCCGCGGATCAGCGCCAGCATCGCCGCATGTCGCTGCCGGGCGGCGGCGACCAGCGGCTCATGGACCGGCGAAGGGCGATTGTAGATGACCTGCTCCCCGGCAAGAGTGGTCATCATGCCACCGGCTTCGTGCACCAAAAGGTCCGCAGCGGCAAGGTCCCAGTCATGGCTTCGGCCAGATGCGAATGCGATGTCCACGGTCCCCTCCGCCACCCGCGCCAGCCGCAGCGCCAGCGAGCCGATCCTTGGCAGCGATTCCACGTCGGGAATATGACGAGCGAGGCGCTCCAGCGTGCCGCGCGGGCCCGCGAGCCGGCTGCGCGAGATCGAATCGGAATCGGGGACCGCGAGCTCCCGACCGTTCAGCGCCGCCCCGCCGCCGGCGAGCGCCACGAACATCTGGTCCGCCACCGGGGCATACAGCGCCGCGAGCACGGGACGCCCGCCGGCGACAAGCGCGACCGACACGCACCAGTCCGGCGAACCGGCGAGATAACTGCGCGTGCCGTCGATGGGATCGACCACCCAGACCCGTTCCGCCGCCAGCCGGGCGGGCTCGTCCGCGCTTTCCTCGGAGAGCCAGCCGTAACCCGGCGTATGACGGCGCAGGCGGTCGTGCAGCAGGGCATTCACCGCCATGTCGGATTCGCTGACCGGCGAGCTGCCATCCTTGAGCCAGCTCTTCTGCTGGCTGCGGAACGCCTGCAACGCCAGCAGGCCGCCCGCGCGGACGGCCTCGATCAGCATCTCCCGATGGGCAACCAGCTCGCGATGAGGCTCAGCGGCCGGCAACGGTCAGACCCTCGACCCGCACGGTCGGCGCGTTCACGCCGCCGCGGAATTCGAGATCGCTCGCCGGCGTCAGGCTCCTGAAAATGTCGAACAGGTGTCCGGCGATGGTGACCTCGCTCACCGCATAGGTCTTCTCGCCGTTCTCGATCCAGAAACCCGAGGCGCCGCGGCTGTAGTCGCCAGTGACCTGATTGACGCCCATGCCGATCAGGTCGGTGATGAGGAAGCCTTCCTCGATCTCGCCGATCATCTGCTCCGGCGTCAGCACGCCCGGTTCGAGATGCAGGTTGCTCGCCCCCGGCGAGGGCGTGGACGAGACGCCGCGGCTCGCATGGCCGGTGGTGACCATGCCGAGTTCGCGGGCGGTGGTGCTGTCCAGCAGCCATGTGGTGAGCACGCCGTCCTCGACGATGGCGCGCCGGGCCGTCGCCACGCCCTCCGCATCGAACGGCCGCGAGCGCAGGCCGCGCCGGCGCAGCGGATCGTCGATGATGCGGATGCCGTTTCCGAAGAGCTGCGCGCCCAGCTTCTCGCGCAGGAAGCTGCTCTTGCGTGCGATCGAAGCGCCGTTGATGGCCCCGGCGAGATGGCCGATCAGCCCGCCCGCCACCCGGCGGTCGAACACGACCGGCACGCGGCCGGTGCGGGCCTTGCGCGGATTGAGCCGCGCGACGGCGCGCTCGCCGGCGGTGCGGCCGATCTTTTCGACGGAGTCGAGATCGCCGCCATGCAGGGCGGAGGAATAATCGTAGTCGCGTTCCATGCCGGTGCCCTGCCCGGCGATGGCGGTCATCGAGACGCCGTGGCTGGACGAAAGATAGGCCCCCTGAAAGCCGTGGCTGGTCGTCAGCACCATGCCGCCGATGCCGGCGGATGCGCCCGCGCCGCCGGATTTCTCCACGCCGGTCACGGCGAGCGCGGCGGCTTCGGCGGCCCGCGCCCGCGCCTCCAGGATTTCGACCGAGGGCAGATCCGGATCGAGCAAATCGAGATCGGGAATATCGCGCGCCAGCAATTCCGCGTCGGCAAGGCCGGCAAAGGCATCCTCCGGCGTGGCGCGAGCCATCGCCACCGCGCGCGCCGCGAGCGCGGCGACATCCGCCTTGATATCGTTGGTGGACACCACCGCCTGCCGGCGGCCGACCAGCACCCGCAGGCCGATATCGTCGCCCTCGGAGCGCTGGGATTCTTCCACCTCGCCGTCGCGCACATCCACCGACAGGGACATGCCGCGCACGCCGACCGCATCGGCTGCATCCGCGCCGGCGCGGCGCGCCGCCTCCACCAGACGCTCGGTGATCGCAAGCAGCGCGGATTGATCGAAAAGCGAAGCGGGATTTGAAGCAGACATGCTCCATCAGGTGGCAGCTTTCCTCCCCACCGGCAAGGGGCGGCGCGCACGGCTTTCGCTCTCCTGTTTCCGCCCCGGCGACTGTGCCCGAACAGCGCCAATTGTCCGGCCGCCGGCAACGACCCGTTTAGACTAAGGCCGATTAACCAGGCTTCTTAAGCGCTTACGGGCAGGTCTCGGGCATTATGGCTCCAACGACCGGGCGACACAGTCCGGCGGGGAAGCTTTGAGGCGTCAAATGGATATCGGCAGGG
>DATMEW010000051.1:0-13427 GCA_035556495.1 Xanthobacteraceae bacterium
TCGACGAGCTTGCGCTGCCACAGCGTCTGTTCCTCGCGGGTCAGCCGCTTGTGGCGGATCACCTTGGCGCGAATGTCGTCCGGCAGTGCCTCACGCACGAAGGCGCGCACCTCGTCGGCGAAAGCTTGAGCGTCCTCGGGATATGTCAGCTTCATGGTTGAATCCATGGTTTGCGCACTGTGGCGCCGTCGAATGCTATATTGTATAACAAATTTTGTGGCATGCGGCTCCAGGTTTCGCAAGCCCTTCGGCCTCCGGGCGTTCATGCACCGAATGCGTGCATGCAAATTCATCTAGCCTAAACCTGCCGCTCCTTAAATCGCTGAAGGAACGTGCGGAAAGATCGGGCGATGACCCCATGCGAATTGTCGCAGGCAGCATTGGACATCCGGGAACTGGTCAAGCGGTTCGACCGGCCCGCGGTTGACGGTCTCGATCTTACCGTATGCCGGGGCGAGTTCTACGCCCTGCTGGGGCCGAACGGAGCAGGAAAGACCACGGCCCTGCGGATGGTGGCGGGCCTGCTCCGGCCGGACGCCGGCACGATCCGGATTTGGGGAATTGATGCCCTCGCGGACCCGGTCGCCGCCAAGCGGATCGTGGCCTGGGTGCCCGACGAGCCCATGATCTATGACAAGCTGACGCCGCTGGAATATCTGGAGTTCGTTTCCGGGCTCTGGAGCGTGGATGCCGCAAATGCCGAGCGGCAGGCGGGCGAGTTGATCGCCCGGCTTGGCCTTGCGCCATATGCGCATGAACGCTGCGAAGGGTTTTCCCGGGGAACCCGGCAGAAGGTGGCGCTGGCCGGCGCGTTGCTCCACGATCCGCGCCTGATCATTCTGGACGAACCGCTGACCGGGCTGGATGCGGCATCCGCCCGGCAGGTCAAGCAGATCCTGCGCGAGCGCGTGGAGGCCGGCGACACCGTACTGATGACCACGCATATCCTGGAGGTGGCCGAGCGGATGGCCGACCGGATCGGCGTGATCGCGCACGGGCGCCTGATCGCCGAAGGCACGCTGGCCGAACTTCAGTCGCTTTCGGGAACTGCCGCCGGCGCCAATCTGGAGGATACGTTTCTGGCGCTGGTCGCCGCGCCGGAGGAGGGGCCGTGAGTCTGCCCGGCCCGGCTGGACGGATGCGCGGGCGGGCGCGATGACTGCGAGCCCGTCCACGCCTTCGCTCGCATGGTTTGCCCGCCATGAGGCGCGGATCGCGTGGCGCGAGTGGCGCGCGATGGTGTCCGCCGGCGGGCGGCGGCGCACCCGCACGCTGGTTCTGGCGCTGGCGAGTTTCGCCATCGTGATGCATCTGGTCGCCGCGATGATCGTCGGGCCTTATGCGCAGGTGACGGCTGCCGATCATGATGCGCTGGTGGCGATGACGGTGACGGCGGTGCTGGCGTGGTGCCTCGTGCTGTCGCAGGCGATGGAAAGCGTGACGCGGGCCTTCTATAGCCGGGCCGATCTCGACCTGATCCTGTCTTCGCCCGCCCGGTCGCGGCGCGTCTTCATGGTGCGGCTCGCTGCGGTCGCCGGCTCCGTCGCGCTGGTGGCGATGGTGATGGCCGCGCCCTTCATCAACGTGATGGCCTATCGCGGCGGGGCGCACTGGCTGTCGTCCTATCTGGTCATCCTGGGGCTGGCCGCGGCGGCATCGGCTGCCGCCATGACGCTGACCGTCGGCATGTTCCGGGCCTTCGGTCCGCGCAGAACAAGGCTGTTCGCACAGATCGCGGCGGCGCTCATCGGCGCGGCTTTCGTCATCGGGCTTCAGGTCGTCGCGATCCTCACCTACGGCACGCTGTCGCGACTCGCATTGTTCCAGACCGGTACCATCAGCCGAAGCGCGCCGGCGGCGGACAGCGGGCTGTGGCTGCCGGCGCGGGCGATGCTGGGCGACGGCCTGTCGCTCGCGCTGGTGTGCGGCGTCGGCGGCGGCCTGCTGGTTCTGGCCATCGCCGTTTTCTCCCGCAGTTTCGGGAGTCACGCCACGGCGGCGGCGGGCGCGGCCTATGGTCCTTGCGCAAAGCGTCGCCAGGCGAGACCGTTCCGGTCCCTTGCGCCCGTGGCCGCGCTGCGCCGCAAGGAATGGACCCTGCTGCGCCGCGACGTCTGGCTGATCTCGCAGTCGCTGATGCAGGTGCTCTATCTGGTGCCGCCGGCGCTGATGCTGTGGCTGAGCTATCGGGAGGGCTCGGGAGCGATGGTGGTGCTGGTGCCGGTTCTGGTGATGATCGCCGGCCAGCTCTCCGGCGGGCTCGCCTGGCTCGCGGTCTCGGGAGAGGATGCGCCCGACCTCGTCGCCAGCGCGCCGGTGCGGACGTTCGATATCCTGCGGGCCAAGGTCGAGGCGGTGCTGGGCTGCGTCGCGCTGGTGTTTCTGCCGTTCATGCTGGCCCTTGGCTGGGTCTCGCCGTTCCACGGCGTCGTCGCGACGGCGGGCGTGCTGGCGGCGGCCCTGTCCGGCATCGCGATCCAGATCTGGTTCCGTGCGCAGGCGCGGCGCAGCCAGTTCCGCCGCCGGCAGATGGCCTCCCGGCTGGCCACGCTGGCGGAGGCGGTGTCGTCCATTTCCTGGGCCGGCGCAGGCGCGCTGGCGGCGGCGGGGAGCGCGCTCGCCGTCATTCCCGCGCTGCTCGCGCTGCTCATGCTGGCGGGGGTGCGGTCCCTGCGTCCGCGCGAAATGGCGGCGTGACCGTTCGTCAGGGACGCACGGGACTGCGGGATATGCAGCCGCGACCCTTCAATCGTGAAACAAAGAGCGCGGAAACACGAAGGCCGGCCATGACGGCCGGCCTTCGCTTGCAACGGCGCGGCGCGTCGGATCACTTCTCGATCTGATAACGCGAGATCGCGGTTTCCTTCGCGGTGATGAATTCGAGCAGGACCGGGACGCCCTTCTTGGTCTGCTCGATGCCGCGCTTGATCGCCGGGATGATGTCCTTCGGATCGGTGATGCGCTCGCCATATCCGCCGAACGCCCGGGCCATCGCGGCATAGTCGCCGGAGATGTCGGTGGAGTTATATTTCTTCTGCGAGATCGGCATGATCGGAATTTCGATCGCCATCGAGAAGTTGTTGAACAGCACCGACATGATCGGGATGCGCTCGCGCACGCAGGTCTCGAAATCCATGCCCGTGAAGCCGATGGCGGCATCGCCCCAGACGTTGATGCAGAGCTTGTCGGGATGGGCGAGCTTGGCGCCCATGGCGAGGCCGAGGCCGTAGCCGAGCTGGGTGCTCTTGCCCCAGCCGATATAGGTCAGCGGCTTGGTGCATTTCCAGAACGGGGTGAGCTGGTCGCGCGGCGAGCCGGCATCGTGGGTGATGATGGTGTTGTCGACATCGACCGTGTGCCACAGGTCGTTGATGACGCGGTAGGGCGAGAGCGGAGCTTCGTCCAGCGTCAGCTTCGGCATCCATTCCTGAAGCCACGGATCGTTGATGCTCTTGATCTCCTTGGCGACCTCGTCATGAGGACGCGGCTTGGAGACGGTCTTGCGGATTTCTTCCAGCAGCAGATCCAGCGTCAGCGCGGCATCGCCGATCAGGCCGCAATCGACCGTCACGGTGTTGTTGACGTGGTTCGGATCGAGCGTGAGCTGGATGAACTTGCGGCCCTCGTTGCCCGGCATCGGCACGCCGAAGGCGGTTTCGGTGAAGCTGCAACCGACGCCGAAGATGACATCCGACCGGTCGAGGAAGCTGCGCACTGCCCTGGGCAGGGCGACGCCGCCGGAGCCGAGCGACAGCGGATGGGTCTCGTCGAAGGCGCTCTTGCCCTCGATGCTGGTCGTCACGGGAATCGCGAGCAGCTCCGCCAGTTCCTTGAGCTGCGGCCACGCCTTGGCCCAATGGACACCCTGGCCGGCATAGATGACCGGGCGCTTGGCCTCGATCAGCAGCTTGGCGGCGTCCTTTACCGCGGCGCGGTCGGCCGCATATTTGAAGATGCCGACCGGCGTATAGTCGAGTTCGCCGGGGAAATCCTCGGCCCAGAGGTCGGCCGGCACTTCCACCAGCGCGGGGCCGCCGCGGCCGTTGCGCAGCTTGGTGAAGGCGCGGCGCATCACGTTCACGACCTCAGCGGCGGAGGTGAGGGATTCCGCCGACTTGGTGATGCCACGCATCTCGCGGATGGCGCTGAAATTCGCGCCGACCTGCGCGGTGCGGCGCGGATAGCCGCCCGGCACGACGAGAATGGGGATGGATTCGCTGAAGGCCTGCGCGACGCCGCCGTAGGAATTCTCCGTGCCCGGGCCGCTCTGCATGCAGAAGGCGCCCAGCTTGTCGCCGGAGGTCAGGCGCGAGATCGCGTCGGCCATGTGCAGGCCGATGCGTTCCTGCCGGACGATGACCGGCCGGATGTCGATATTCGCGGCGTGTTCGATCAGGTGGTTGACGGGATAGGCGGTGAGGATCTCGATCCCCTCGCGCTTCATGATTTCGGCAATCGCGTCACCGACCTTCATCGTGCATCTCCTTGATGTCTTGGGCGGGTTGCCGGCGTGGCGAACCGGTCCGTGCAGCCTGCCTGCGGTGTGTCAAATGCCGGAGCGAGTCAACCCCCGGACCTGCGATCTCATTGTCCCTTGAAGGCGGGCGGGCGCTTCTCGGCGAAGGCGCGCCGGCCCTCCTTGTAGTCCTCGCTGGCGAAACAGGCCGCGACGGCGGTTTCGACGGCGGCGAGGCGCCCGGCGTCCGGTCGGCCCCGGGCGGCGAGGTCGATCGCCATCTTGGCGGCGCGCAGCGTGAGCGGCGCGTTGCCGGCGATGGTCTCCGCATGCTTGCGGGTGAAGCTCTCCAGCTCCGCCGGCGCAACGAGATGGTTGATCAGCCCGACGCGCAGGGCCTCGTCGGCGGGAAGGCGACGCGCCGTGAAGAAAATATCCTTGGCGACGGCGGGGCCGACGATGCCGGTCAGAAGCTCGATGCCGGGATAGGCGTAACCCAGCCCCAGCTTCGCGGCCGGGATGCCGAACTGGGAGCCTTCCGCCGCGATCCGCAGGTCGCAGCGCAGCGCGACGCCGAGGCCGCCGCCGATGCAATAGCCGCGGAGCATGGCGATGGTGGGCTTGCTCGCCTGGGCGATCGCGTCATTCGCCCGTGCCGACATGGCATCGTAGCGCGCCGCTTCCTCGACATTGGAGCGGACCTTGTCGAACTGCGAGATGTCCGCGCCGGACACGAACGCCTTTTCGCCGGCGCCAGTGAGGACGATGACCCGAACGGCCGGATCGGCCTCGAAGTCGGCCATGATCGTGCTGACGGCTTCCCACATGTCCGTGGACATGGCGTTGTGCCGTTCGGGGTTGTTGAAGGTCATCCAGCCGACGACGCCGTCCTTGCGGGCGATCATGCGGTCGGTCATCGGCATTCCTCCAGTCTGATGTCGGAACGGTTTTGAGCCGGCCGCGACATTTTATCAAGTGCCGCGTGGATGGCCCGGGGCCGGCGCGAAGACCGTCCCCAAAGAGAAACGGGCTCCCGCCGCAAGGCGGAAGCCCGTCGCATTTTTCCTGCTTCGTGTCCTACTCCTGGAAGGCGACGTCGCGGGTTTTGCGGAACTGCGGCAACACGATCAGCAGCACCAGGCCGAGCGTGGCGACCAGAATCGTCGCCGAGATCGGACGGACCACGAAGATGGACGGATCGCCGAAGGAGAGCACCATGGAGCGGCGGAAATTCTCCTCCATCAGCGGACCGAGCACGAAGCCCAGCAGGAAGGGCGCGGCCTCGCATCCCAGCTTCGCGAACACATAGCCGAGCAGGGCGAAGCCGGCCATCAGTGTGACCAGGAAGGTGCTGGAACTGATGCTGTAGGCGCCCACGCAGCACATGACGAGAATGCAGGGGAACATCAGCCGGTAGGGCACCTGCAACAGGCGCACCCAGATGCCGATCATCGGGAGATTGATGATGACCAGCATCAGGTTTCCGAGCCACATCGAGGCGATCATGCCCCAGAACAGATCGGGACGGTCGGTGATGATGGCGGTGCCGGGCGCAATGCCCTGGATCGTCATCGCGCCGACCATGATGGCCATGACCGGCGTCGAGGGAATCCCGAGCGTGAGCAGCGGAATGAACGAGGTCTGAGCGCCGGCGTTGTTGGCCGATTCGGGCCCCGCCACGCCTTCCACCGCGCCGTGGCCGAATTCCTGCGGCCTTTTCGAGAGCTTCTTCTCAAGCGTATAGGCGGCGAAGGAGGACATCACCGCGCCGCCGCCCGGCAGGATGCCCAGCAGCGAGCCCATCGTCGTGCCGCGCAGCACGGCCGGCATGGAGCGGTGCAGTTCCTCCCGCGTCGGCAGCAGGCTGCCGATCTTGGCGGCGAGGACGCGCGCGCCTTCCTTTCGGTCGAGGTTGGTCATGATTTCGGCGAAGCCGAACAGACCCATGGCCAGCGGCACGAAGTCGATACCGTCATAGAGTTCGGGCACGCCGAAGGTATAGCGCACCATGCCGCTCTGGGATTCCGTGCCGGTCAGTCCGAACAGAAGCCCCAAGATTACCATGCCGACGGCCTTGATGACCGAGCCGTTGGCGAGAACGACCGCGGCCACCAGGCCGAACAGCATCAGCGCGAAATATTCCGGAGACCGGAACTGCTCGGCGAAAGAGGCAAGGATCGGTGCGAAGGCCGCGATCAGCACAGTCGCGACGCAGCCGGCGAAGAAGGAACCGCCGGCCGCAATGGCCAGGGCGGAGCCGGCGCGGCCCTTCAAGGCCATCTGATAGCCGTCGATACAAGTCACGACCGACGACGATTCGCCCGGCAGGCGCATCAGGATGGCCGTGGTGGAGCCGCCATACTGCGCACCGTAATAGATGCCGGCGAGCATGATGAGAGCGCCGAGCGGGTCGAGACCGAAGGTGATGGGCAGCAGCATCGCGATGGTGGCGATGGGGCCGATGCCCGGCAGCACGCCGATGAGCGTGCCGATCAGGCAGCCGAACAGGCAGAACAGCAGGTTCCAGGGCGTAGCCGCCGCGCCGAAACCAGCAGCAAGATTCTGAAAAACGTCCATATCAGATATTCCACGCCCACGGGTCCATCGACTGCGCGAGCAGGTAGATGAACAGGAGTATTGAGGCCGCGGCCAGACCAGCCGCCAGCATGAGGCTTTCGATGATTTTCATTTCGTAGCTGGCGAAACTCGCGATCAGTGCGATCACGGCGACCGCCGGCGCAAGACCGAAACGTTCGATCATCAGTCCGAAAACGACGATTGCCAGTAGGATGAAGACCTGAGGCCGGATGCGGCTTGGCTCGACGGCCGGCCCCTCGATCGCCAGAGCGCGGAGAGTGACAAAGGCGCCGATGCCGACGACGCCCCAGGACAGATACAGGGGCAGGTAGCCGGGGCCCATCTTCATGGCGGTGCCCACCGGAAAGTCCCGGCCGAACCAGAGCGCCGCCGCGCCGAAGGCGATGAATAGAAGTCCCGCCCAGAAGTCCTGGGGGTTCTTGACACGGATCATGGGTAGTCCTCGTTCTCGGTCCAGATGCGCCTGTCGCGCAGCTTCCGACGCAAGACCGACCAGGCCGGCCATGCTGGCTGGATGGCGGCGCGGCCACGCCGGAATGCGAGGGCCGCGCCGCCGGACATGTTTTTTACTGGGCTTCGATGTTGGCCAGCTTCACGGCTTCGGCCCAGGCCTTCAGCGCAACTTCGAAGCGGGCCCGGTAGTCATCCTGGCTGAGCAGGCGCGGCGTGCCGCCCTGCGAGATCAGGAACTTCTGGGTTTCGTCGGATTTGGTGATGTCCGCGATCAGCTTGCCGAGCTTGTCCTGGATGTCCTTCGGCGTGCCGGCCGGCACCCAGAGGCCCCACAGCGCGGTGATGTCGCCGGTGGCGGCGCCGGAGTCCTTCAGCGGCGGAACCTTGGGCAGGCCCGGCGAACGGTCGTCGGACGTGATGGCGAGCATCTTGACGCGGCCCTGATTGGCCTGGCCGACGGCGAAGACGACGTCGGCGAAGGCGAAGTCGATCTGCTTGCCGGTGACGTCCTGAATGGCCGCTGAGGTGGCCTTGTAGCCGACATGGGTGGCCTCGACGCCGGCCGCCTTCAGATAGATCGCGGTGGAGGCGAGGGCGCTGGTCGTGGCGCTGCCATAGGTGGCCTTGCCGTTCTTCGACTTGATGAAGGCGGTCAGCTCGGCGACCGAGTTGATCGGCGAATCCGGCGCGACGCACAGGACGAACGGCGTTTCGACGAAAGACGCGACCGGAACGATGTCCTTGCGCACATCCATCGGCATGTTCTTGAAGACGGAGGCGTTGCCGGCCGTCGTCACGGTCGAGGCAAGGAGAATGGTCAGCCCGTCGGGCCGGGCCTTGGCGGTGGCGTCGAGGGCGATGTTGCCGGAGGCGCCGACCTTGTTCTCAACGATGAAGTTGGCGTTGGTGGCCTTGCTGAGCTTGTCGGCATACCAGCGAGCGAGAATGTCGGCGCCGCCGCCGGCGGGAAAGCCAAGCTGGATACGAACCGTCTTGCCGTCGGGATAGGCCTGCGCCTGGGCTGCGGGTCCCGTCAGGACTGTGGCGGCGAGCATGGCGACGCTCGCAGCCGCGATCATGGATAATTGTTTCCTCATGATAGTTCCCCTTCCCATTTTGTGCAATGCACAACAATCAAATCGGATTTTTATTCTTAGTAGGTTTGCCTCAGTACTACTGCGGCTGGATTTTGGCCAGCGTGGTGACCTGCCGCCAGGAATCGACCGCCTCCTGGAGCTTGACTTTCATTTGCTCCGACGTGCCGGGCAGCGGGTCAGCACCCTGGGTGACGAGGAATTCCTTGGTCGACGGCAGCAGCACCGCCTTGTTGAACCACTCTTCGAGCTGGGCGACGATTTCCGGAGGCGTGCCTGCTGGCGCATAGGCCCCCCACCATGGCGCGGTGGTCGCCGCCGGCACGCCGGCTTCCGCCATCGTCGGGATGTCGGGCGCGCCCGCGGAGCGCTTGTCAGAGGTGACGGCGAGGATCTTGATGCGGCCCGCCCTTTGCTGGCCCAGCGTGAAGGGCAGGTCGGCGAAGGCGAAGTCCACTTCGCCGGCACCGACGTCGGAAACGGCTGCGCCCGTGGCCTTGTAGTTCACCGGCGTGATTTCAAGCTTCTCGGCATTCACGTAAAGCACCGAGGACGCCAGCGCGCTGGTGACGGACCAGCCATAGGTCGCCTTCGGCGCCTTCGCCCGCAGATAGGCGGTCAGTTCCGCTACCGTGTTGATCGGTGATTTCGCGGCGACGGTCAGCGAAAACGGCAACTGGGCCAGCGTCGTGATTGGGATGAAATCCTTTTGGGAATCATACGGCAGATTTTTGTAGAGGAACCGCGAGGCGCCCATGCTCGCGCTGGCTGCGAACATCAGCGTGTAGCCGTCCGGCTTGGACTTGGCGACCATATCGGCGGCGAGATTGCCGGAATTGCCCGGCTTGTTCTCCAGAATGACGGTGGCGCCCGACACTTCTTTCAGCTTCTCGACCCACCAGCGCGCCAGAATGTCGGCACCGCCGCCGGCAGGGAAGCCGAGAACCACACGGATCGTACGGTCGTTGGGGTAGTCTGCGCGTGCTGACGGTCCCGTCGAAATCAGCAGCGCGCCCGCAAGCGCGGCCACAGCGACGCGCGAATAAAAACCTCTCATCTGGCTTCCTCTCCCAGCAATGCTTCACATGGTCGAAGCATCTTCCGTTGTTGTCGAATGCCGTTCTTGAAGACGGCTTGGAATTCCGGTCATGGCACGGCGTCTGACACAACCCATGTCATGAGCTTCCCGACGAGGCCGGACGCTAGCAGCCCTCACTGTGGATTTACAGTGAATTGTTGGGCAGGCAGCCATGACTGGGGATGGCCCCGGCCCTGCGACAAATGGCATCGACCTGCCGGGAGCCTCTGCGCAACTGACCGTTGTGGCGGGCGGCGATTGCTCCGGAGCGGGTATCAGCGCCGGCGCGCTGTGAATATCGCGATAGGGATTGCGCCGAACAGATCGTGAATAGGCGTGTGCGTGGAGGTTGTGGGAATGTCGTTCTCCAGCGCATTCGCGGTGATGCGATAGCCGCCGAGATCGAGGGTGGCGTCCCAGGCGTCCGGCCGCGGCCAGACCCGTCCGCCGCGGGTCTGCTTTCCGGTGCGCCGGGCCATGGCCACGATGACGGCGTCACTGCGATAGGTCCGTGCGAAGGCGATGACGCGGTCCGCATCCGAGCCGTCAACCGCGAGCGGTTCGTAACGTCCTTCCGTGAACAGCCTTGGCGTATCGTTGCGCAAGCCCAGCAGGCGCAGCATGAGGGCATGTTTGATGCGCCCGTCGCGCCAGTTGCCGGCAAGGTCCCGCAGCGGCGCGGCTGCAAGGGATGCGCCCTCCCGGATGCGGCGCAGGAAATCGACGTCGCGGCGATTGTCCGGGTCGACGAGGGACAGGTCCCAGCTCTCGGTGCCCTGATAGATGTCCGGCACACCCGGAAGCATCAGCTTGAGGGTGAGCTGAGACAGGCTGTTCAGCGCTCCCATCAGGGAAGCCCGTTCCGCCAGCGCGGCGAATTCGTCGAGGAATTCGGCTGATCTTGCGGGATCGAGCAGCGCCGCCACGAAGCCGGTGAGCGCGGCTTCATAAGAGGCGTTTGGGTTGATCCAGCTCGTGTTCTGCTTGCCTTCCCGCGCGGCCTTCACCGCATAGCCCTGCATGCGCGCGACGAAATCCTCGTCCGGTCCGTCCTGCGGCCACGCGCCGAGCAGCGCCTGATAGAGCATGTATTCATGGGTGGAAGACGGCGCGGCGGGATCGTCCCGCAAGGCCGCGTTGCGCGCGGGCCAGCCCTCCGAAGCCAGCGCCCAGTCATAGACCATTTCCGAAAGCGCCAGAATCCGCATGCGGGCGTCCTCGCCGCGCTTGGTGTCATGGGTTGCTGTCGTCGTCAGCGCGTGGGGCGCATGGATCGCACGCTCGATCATGCGGCGATGGAAATCGTCGACCCGCAGGCCGGGCAGCGAGGGCTCGCCTCCCACTTCGTTGAGCGCCAGCAAACGATGGTAGCGGTAGAAGCTCGTGTCTTCGAGCGCCTTGGCCATGACCGGCCCAGTGAATTGCTGCACCTTCATGGCGAATTGCTGCACGCGCGGCGCGCCATAGCCGACGCGGCCGGGCGCGACGAGGTCCATCGTCAGCGCGTCCTGAATGAAGTCGAAGATGCTGTGGTCGGGACCCTCCCAGTCCGC
This sequence comes from Xanthobacteraceae bacterium, assembly GCA_035556495.1. Classification (GTDB taxonomy): domain Bacteria; phylum Pseudomonadota; class Alphaproteobacteria; order Rhizobiales; family Xanthobacteraceae; genus CANKHJ01. Next base: position 11,233 of record DATMEW010000051.1, read on the forward strand.
GCGCGCTCTTTCGGTAGTGGCGGTGATGGTGGCGCGGTCCTCAGGGGAAACGGTCTTGGCGTTGAGATAGGTGCGATAGACAGGGAAGTGGATCACATAGAGCCGCAGCGCGGCGCGCAGGCGCGTCAGGGTGTAGTCCCGGCTCGGCCAGTGGCCGGCGGCGACGCGCGACAGCAGCCGCGCCAGCACGCTGAATTCGCTGGCCATGACGCCGTCGATGATCAGGGCCTTGGCGTCGCGGACGACTTTCTCGAAATCCCCTTCCGCGCCGGGAATGCCGCGCCATGTCGCGTCGAGGCCGGGCATGCCCCGGGCATCCAGCAACACGCGGCTGATATCGTTGAGGATCTCATAGCCCGTGGTGCCGGCGACGCCGGGCAGAGCCGGCATCCGCTCGCCATCGGCGAGAATCTTTTCGACGAGAATGTAAAATGGCTGCGGCGCGGGCCGGACGCCGGTGGCCGCGCGCCGGCTGCGGCGGATGAACTGGGTCAGGCGCTGGCAATATCGAACCGGATCAAAAAGCCCGTCGATATGATCGAGGCGCAGCCCATGAAGCCGGCCCTCGGCAATAAGCTGCGCCACAAGGCGATGCGTGGCAAGGAAGGTTTTCCAGTCCTCCACCCTGATGCCGGCAAGGTCGCTGACATCGAAGAAGCGGCGGTAGTTGATGTCGCTGACGGCCACGCGCCAATGGGCAAGGCGATAATACTGGCGTTCGAGCAGGCGATGCAGCGTTGCCGCGCGGGCAAGGTCGCCGTCGCCGCCGTCGGGACGATAAACATGCAGTCCGGCGGCAAGAACCTCCGGCGCGCCATCGATGGCGGCCAGCGCGCGCTTGAGGGTGGGCGCATCGCCATAGCCGGGCTTATCCGGCGTGCTGTAGCGCGCGGCCAGCGCGATCAGGCTGCGGCCGGCGGCCGTATCCTCCGCGCCGGATGCCGCGACGAGAGTTCGGATGACTTCGGAATAGCGGCTGGGCCGGATCGGCAGCTTGTGGTCGAAATACCAAGCCGAGAAGGTGCCGGCGCCGGCGTCGTATTTCAATTCGATCTCGCCGCTCTCCAGCGCCTCGGCATAGGGCCGGCCGAGGATCGGCAGAAGAATGCCCGGTTCGCGTCTGTTCGGCAGGCCCTCCCAGTCGATATCGAAACTGGCGGCATGGGGCGAGCGCGGTCCCCATTCCAGCACATCCAGCCACCAGAGATTGTCGTCATGGCCGACGCCCATGTGGTTCGGCACGAAGTCGAGAATGAGGCCCATGCCGGCGGATGCGAGGGCGGACGACAGCTCCGAAAATCCATGCTCGCCGCCGAATTCCGGATTCAGTTGGGCATGGTCGATGATGTCATAGCCATGGGTGCTGCCCTTGCGCGCTTTCAGGAAAGGCGACGCATAAAGATGCGTCACGCCGAGAGCATGAAGATATGGCACCAGCCGCGCCGCGTCGGAAAAGCCGAGGGTTGCCGAAAGCTGAAGCCGATAGGTGGCGAGCGGGATTGCGGGGACGCTCATTCCTCCCTCCAGCCCCAATGCACCGCCCATGGTGTCAGAATATCATCCGCCGCGCCGCCCCAGATGGCGGTGGCGGCGGGCGCAAGCGGCGCGCGGGCCGGTTCCGGGCCGAGGTTGGTCACGAGCACGAGCCGTCCGCCCGCAAGCTGCCATTGCGCGACGACGGCTGTGCCCACATGGGTGGCGCGGTTGTGGCCATGCTCGGTGTCATCGAGCCGGGGCGTGATGAAGCGGGCGCGCAGTTCGAGGAGTTCGCGCACGAGGTCCAGTCGGCGGCGGTGCCCCGGCTGGTCGCGGGCGTCCCAGTCGAGCTTGGCCATGCGGAACGTAGCTTCGGACAACGGGTCGGGCACCGCGCCGTCTTCCTCATGCGCATAGGCGTCCGCGAATTCCCGCCGTCTTCCCTGCCGCACCGCCTCGGCAAGGTCTCCGCTGAAGTTGCAGAAGAACGGGAACGGACGGCGGGAACCCCATTCCTCGCCCATGAACATCATCGGCGGCATCGGCGCGAGCAGGGTGATCGCGAGCGCGGCTTCCACAGCTTCGGGCGCGGCCAGAACGTCCAGCCGCTCGCCGCGGGCGCGGTTGCCGATCTGGTCGTGGTTCTGAAGGAAGGACACGAAAGCTGTCGCCGGCAGATGGCCGCTCGGCTCGCCCCGGAGAGCGCCGTCACGATGGGG
>DATMEW010000052.1:2500-15779 GCA_035556495.1 Xanthobacteraceae bacterium
GATCGCGATCTATGGGCGTCGATTGGGTAGATGGGACGGCGCTTCCGTCAGGGGCGGACGTCGGCAACTCGCCGGCCGAGCAGCAGCAGCGGCAGGCCGGCGGCCAGCACGGCGACGCCGACCAGCGAAGCCCAGCCGAAGAAGGCGAGGCTGGAATAGAGCATCCAGGCGCAGATCGCGACGAAGATCGCCGGCGTGACCGGATAGAGCGGTACGCGAAAGCCGCCGGCATGGCCGCTGTCAGGGTCGCGCCGGCGGAACACGAAGAGCGAAATCGCCACCAGCAGCATGAAGAACCAGAATACAGGCGAGGTATATTCCACCATCGCCTTGACGCCGTCGCGCGTCAGGGCGCCGAGGCCGACCAGCGCAAGCGCAATGCCACCCTGGAGCAGGAAGGCATTGGCCGGATTCTCGCCACGCTCGCTCCAGACGCCGAAAAAGCTCAGGTTCGGCAGGTCGCGTCCGAGCGCATAGAAAACCCGCGCGCCGGTGAAGATGGTGGCGTTCAGCGTGCTGATGGCCGCACCGCAGACCATGACGGCGAGAATCTTGGCGCCGGTGTCGCCGAACGCGACACGGCTGACATCGGCGGCGGCGGCATTGGCCGACTTCAGTCCCTCGAAGCCGAGGGCTGCGAGATAGGCCCAGCCTGCGAGGAAATAGATCGCGGTGATGAACACGATGCTGATGGTCAGCACCTTGACCATGTTGCGCCTGGCGTCCTTCAATTCGGCGGAAAGATAGGCTGCCTCGTTCCAGCCGCCGAAGGTGAGCAACACGAGCACCATTGCCGCGCCGATCATGCCGTAGCCTGATCCATCCATCGCCGCGGGCGTTGACGCGGTCGGCCCGCCGCTGCTGAGCGAGACCACCAGGCCGGCGACGATGAGCAGCACGATGGCCCCGACATCCAACGCGGTGAAAATATGCTGGGTGATCTTGCCCTGAAGCGTGCCGAGCATGTTGATGCCGGTGAAGACGGCCACGGCGATGGCCGCATGGATGGCGGGCCCGGATGCGCCAAGCGGGACCACCGCGTTGGCGTAGTCTCCGTAGACAAAAGCGACGAGGGCGATGGCGCCGGTCTGGATCACGGTGCCGCGCGCCCAGGCGAACAGCAGCGCCAGCGGGCGGCCATAGGCGCGTGACAGGAAGTGATATTCCCCGCCGGCGCTCGGATAGGCGGTCGCGATCTCGGCATAGCAGAGCGCGCCGATCAGCGTCAGCAATCCGCCGAGCAGCCAGACCATGAGAAAGTTGAATTCGTTGCCGGCGAATTGCGCCACCAGCGGCGCGGTGGCGAAGATGCCGATGCCGATGACGATGCCGACCACCATCACGATGCCGTCATAGACGGAAAGCGTTTCGCCCGGCGTCGTCGTGTTCACCTGTCCGCTGCTCTGTCTGCCGGTGTCCGTTTCGGTCGCCACGAATATCTCTCCCTGTCCAAACTCAAAATCGCAGGATCAAATCCCGGCCTCATACAGTGATGCCTGCCAGGCCCGGTGCGCTCCGGTAGCATTGCGCCGGGGTCTGGCAGGCATTCGGCATGATGGCTGGAGGCATCTTCCTCAGATCGTCAGCATGACGCCGCCGGCGAAAACGCGCAACAACCCGGGCAGAGGCATACCAAGCCGGACCGCCGAGTTGATTATTCCGATCCGGCAGTCTGCTTCCGCTCATGTCAGATGGTCGCAGGCGCAGGGCCATGCCGGAACGCCATGTCGTTTTGGCTGGCATGGCCCTGATGCTCGGGGCTTACTTATGTTCTGGTCGCGGTCCAGGCCGGGCCGTCGCCGCTCTTGATGCTGTTGCCATCCACCTGCCCGGTGAAGGTCTGCGCGCCCTTGCCCAGATCGGCCCTGAAGGAGATTTGCGTGCCGTCGATCCTGCCGTCGGTGATGGGGATGTCCTGACCCTGCATTTTCGCCGTGCCGGTGAAGGTCTGGTACTGCTGCTTCACGTTCACGGTGAAGGTGGTGTCGCCCTGTTTGACGGTCCATCCACCGTCGATCTGCGCGGGGACGATCCACATCATCACGTTGCGACCTTCGACCTGCTCCTGATGGTCCGGCGTCCAGTCTCCCATGGTGAAGGCGTGGGAGACGACGCGGGTGCCGGGCTTCATCTCGCTGAGGATGCGGGGGCGCAATTGCAGGTTCACGCTGGGTAGCAGATACATCGTCAGCACGGAGGCGTCCGCGATCTTGGTCTCGAACAGGTTGGCCTGGCGGAACGTGGCCCGGTCGCTCACGCCGGCGTCTTTGGCATTGGCGTTGGCCTCCTCGATGCGCTTCGGGTCGATGTCGATGCCGAGAGAGCGGGCGCCGAAATCCTTCGCCGCCATCACGGCGATCCGGCCATCACCGCAGCCGAGGTCCATGTGGAAGTCATCCTTCGTGACCTTGGCGAGTTCGAGCATGCGTTTCACCACGGCAGGCGGCGTCGGCACGTAAGGTACGTCGAGCCTGACGGCAGGCTGCTGCACCGCAGCGGGCTGAGCGGCCGCGGGATTCGGCAGGATCGCACAGAGACTGGCGGCGGCGAGTGCGGCCGTTACGAAAAGTCCCGGCAGTGGCTGTGTCAGACGCATGTAAAATCTCCCTTGCCCGGTTCGGGTCATAGCCCGCCCGCTCCCGCCCCGAGCATTTCAAAAGAGACCGCCCGTCCGCAAGGGGCGATGATGAAGCCTCAAGGGCGTTCTGGGAAAAGCTTGCCTTTCTCACGCATTCGTGAGCCCGGAGTCGCGCCGCGTCTGCGGAGTGCGGCGCACGCCGAGGACCCGCCCTCACGTATCGTTGCGGCGGCCAGATCATTTGGATAGTTTTACCTTCAACGCGGATTCTGATTTCTGCGAGAGAATGACCTCCAAGGAGAATATTGATGACCCTGACACGTCGAAATGTGCTGGCTGGCGCTGCGGCCACGCCCCTCGCCCTGTCCGGCCTGCCGGCTTTCGGACAGGCGGCCTGGCCCGCCCGCGACATCCATGTGATCTGTGGCTATGCGCCGGGCACAGGCGCCGACATTCTGGTGCGGTATTTCACCGAGAAGCTGCGCCCCTACACCAAGCAGAACATGATCGTGGAGAACAAGGCGGGCGCAGGCACGACCATTGCCGCGGAATATGTCGCGCGCTCCAAGCCGGATGGCTACACGCTGTTCATCAATCCCGGCAACGGCATGGCCAACAACCCGTATCTCTACAAGAACCTGCCCCATGACGTGATCAAGGACTTCTCTCACGTCACGACGCTCGTGAAGCTGCCTTTCGTGCTGGCCGTGGCGGCGAATTCGCCGATCAACAATATCGAAGACTTCCTGAAGGCCATGAAGGAGAAGGGCGAAAAGGCGTCCTACGGCTATCCCAACAACATCTCGCTGGCCGCCGGCGAGCTGCTCAAGCAGCGCACCGGAATGAAGGCCGTTCAGGTCGCCTACAAGAGCACGCCCGAAGCGCTCAACGACATGAACAACGGCATGATCGACTTCCTGTGGTCGGACGCGACCTTCGGCATTGCCCAGGCCAGAGGCGGCAAGATGAAGCTGCTGGCGGTGACGCCCAACCAGCGCAGCGCCCTTGCTCCGGACCTGCCGACCTTGCAGGAGTCGGGTGTGCCGAACTTCCATCTCGAAGCCTGGTGGGGCGCGTGGTATGCCGCGAACACTCCGCGGCCGATCGTCGAGCAGACCGCCAAGTGGCTGAACGACATCCTGGCCAGCGAGGACACCAAGAAATTCCTCAGCACCTCGGCGCCTGCCGACCCGTTCCCCGGCACGCCGGAATCCGCGCTGGAATATCTCAAGCAGGATATCCCGCGCTGGACCGAGGTTTATGAACTCGCCAAGATTCCGCGGCAGTAAAGCCGGCTAAATTGTCTTCTGAGGAAAGCCCCGCCGCGACCCGGCGGGGCTTTCTGCTGTCGGAACAGCCAGAAGCGTCTCCGGCCGGGCGCTTACCTTTCGTTAGTATCCATTCATTAACCATAACGGGCGGCGCAGCGGCCGCGCGGCGTGAGGATTCGGCCGCAGGACCAATCGGCTTGTCGAGGCCATCCAGATGCAGACTTCGCCGCGCTTGTCTTCCGGCCACGGTGCCGGTCCCGGCCCCGGTCGCGACATGGCGGGAGAACCGGCCCCCGAAGTCCTCCGGCTGCTCCAGCAGGGGCTGAGGCTGCTGCGCCAGCACAGGCTGCTGGAGGCGGAAATTCATTACCGGCAGGCGCTGGCCCGGGAACCGGGCTGTTTCGAGGCCCTGCACATGATGGCGGTTCTGCGCCTCGTGCAGGAAAACCTTCCCGCGTCGCTGGATTTTGTCGCCAGCGCCGTCGCGCAGGGCGTGACCGCTCCGCAGAAGCTTGCCGGCCTCGTTCCGACCCTTGCAAGGCTCGGCGACGAACTGCAAGCCCTTGGCCGATATACAGAATCCGCCATCAGCTATGAGATGCTGCTGGCGATTGCGCCGGCCAGTCCGGCGGCGATGGCGGCGCTCGGCGTGGCCTTGCGCAACAGCGGCCGGCCGCAGGAGGCGCTGGCGGTGACCGACCGCCGGATCGAGGATGCCGCGGGGGACGCGCAGGCGGCGGCTGAGGCGCTCGGCTTCCGCGGTGACCTGTTGCAGGACCTGGGACGTTACCAGGATGCGGCGAAAAGCTATGCCGAAGCGCTGGAATTGTGTCCGGATGCTCCGGCGCTGCATCAGCACTATGCCGAGACGCTCCACATCCTCGGGCGGGAGGATGCGGCGCTGGCGCAATTCGACGAGGCGTTGGCCTGCGAGACCGGCGACAAGGCGCGCATTCGCGCGGCGCGGGGGCTGGTCCTGCTCAGCCTCGGGCGGCTGCGGGAAGGCTTCGCGGATTGCGGCGATGGCAGCGGCGAAGCGGCCCCCATTGCGAGCAAGCTACCCCGCTGGGATGGGGCGTCCGTGGACGGGACGTTGCTGGTGCGCAGCGGCGGGGCGAGTCTTGGCGAGCAGGTGCTTTATGCCTCGCTCATCCCGGAGCTTGCCCTGAAAGCGGACGAGCTGGTGGTCGAAATCGCCCCGCACCTTGCGCGATTGTTCGAAAGATCCTTCCCTGAAGTCCGGGTTGTGTCCTGCGATGCTTCGCCATCCGCTGGTGCGGCGGCGGAGCAGGACTTTGCGACGGCCGGCCGTTTCCTGCGGCGGAGCCTCGACGATTTCCCGGTGCGGGACGGGGGATATCTCGTCCCCGATCCCGAGCGACTGGCCGATCTGCGTGCGCGCCTTGGCGATGGTCGGCCGGTGATCGGCGTCTGCTGGCAGGGACAGGATGCCGCCGGCCCGGCCGCAAGCGGTCCCGCGCTGGCGGATTTCGCCCCGCTGCTCGCCAGCATCGAGGGGCGTTTCGTCAGCCTGCTCGGTGGCGAAACCGCAGTGGACCGCGAGGCCCTGATGGCCGACCACGATCTTGCCGTGGAGCAGATCGCCGATATCGACCTTGCCGATGACATCGAGGGACTGGCGGCACTGATCGCCGCCTGCGATGTGGTCGTGACCGGGGATGGTGCCGTGGCGCATCTTGCCGGCGCGCTGGGCCGGCCGGCCGTGGTGTTTCTGTCCTATGGGCCTGCGGGCTGGTACTGGTTTCGGGATCGGATGGACAGCCCCTGGTATCCGACCGTGCAACTGCGCCGGCAATCGGCCGGCCAGCCCTGGGCCGCCCTCGTTGCGATGGCCGCGCAGGAAGAATTCGACGGCTGAGGCCGGGCGCGGATATGAAATCCGGCGGAGCAAGGCCGGTTCGGGAGCCTGAACCGGCTTGCCCGGCGCGGCGCGGCCTGCCAGAACGCAGCCATGAAAGTTGACACCATGCGCTGGATCGACCGGGTGGTCGGCGTGCCGTTGTGCGCGCTGGTCTCCGGCGTCATGCGCGTCGGCTGGGCGCTGCGGCGGGCACGCCCGCGCCCGGTGCGGAAGGTCCTGTTCGTCGAACTGTCCGAGATGGGCACGACCATTCTCGCCGATCCGGCCATGCGCAAGGCGCGGGACCATTTCGGCGCGGAGCTGTTTTTCGTGATCTTCGCGAAGAATGCCGGCTCGCTCGACCTGCTGGGCACCGTGCCGAAGGCGAACACCTTCACGATCCGCGACACCTCGCTGATGACGCTGGCGCTCGACACGCTTGCCTTTCTCGTATGGACCCGCCGCAACGGCATCGACACGGTGTTCGACCTGGAACTGTTCTCGCGCTTCACCAGCCTGATGACCGGACTTGCGGGAGCGGACCGGCGCATCGGCTTTCATCGTTTCCATAACGAGGGGCTCTATCGCGGCGAGATGCTGACCCATCGCGTCGCCTATAACCCGCATATTCATGTGTCGAAGAATTTCATCGCGCTGATCGACGCCATCGACATCGCGCCGCGCTCCGAACCGCTGTCGAAAAGCCTGATCGGCGACGAGCAGGTGAAGCTCATCCCTCCCGTTATCGATGACACCTTGCGCGAGGGCGTGCGCGCGCGCATCGCAGCGCTGGCGCCGCCGGCCGCCGCCCGGCGCATCGTGCTGATCAATCCCAATGCCAGCGATCTGCTGCCGCACCGGCGCTGGATGAAGGACCGCTATGCGGAGACGATCCGGCGGGTGCTGGCCGCGCATGATGACGTGCTCGTGCTCATCACCGGCGCGCCGGCGGAAGCGGAGGAAGCCGCGATGCTGGCCGGCGCGGTGGCCGATCCGCGCTGCATCTCCTTTGCCGGCAAGACCTCGCTGGCGGAACTGCCGGCGCTCTATTCCCTCGCGACGCTGATGGTCAGCAACGATTCCGGCCCGGCGCATTTCGCCGCCGCCACGGGCCTGCATACCATCGTGCTGTTCGGCCCGGAAACGCCGCGGCTCTATCAGCCGCTGGGCAACTCCAGCGCGATCTATGCGGGGCTTGCCTGTTCGCCCTGCGTCAGCGCCCACAACCATCGCAAGACCGCCTGCACCGACAATGTCTGCATGCAGGCGATTTCGGTCGAGCAGGTCGTCGCTGCGGTGGACGCCGCGCTTCGCGAGACCGCTACGGCCGGAAGGTCGGATGGGACACCGGCAGCGGTCGCCTGAGGTCGCGCGCGAGGAAGATGCGGAACGGCATCTCCGCCATGCCGGAACGGCCGATGGAAAACGGCGGCAGCTCCTCGAGGCTCTCGAAGTAGGGCGCAAGCTCCGCCTGAACCCGGCCCATGGTATGTTCGCGGCCAACCACGATCGCGTCGCGGCCGACGAAACTCGCCGGGTCCCAGCGAAAACCATATTGCTTGGTCTCGCCGAACATCACCACGACGGGGACCTGGCCCGAGATCGCCTGATCGATCTTGCCGGCGGCGATGGGATGGGTGGTGACGATGAAGATGCCGGGCCGGTCCAGTAGCCCGCGCCTGTTCAGTTCATCCCGCACGCCGGTCCATTCAAGGGCTTCCAGCGTCGGGTCGCCCTTGGCGAAAACGGCCGGAAACAGCACGCGGCCATAGCCGGTCGCGGCGTGGCCGAGGATGATGCCGGCCAGCGCAACCAGCAGCACCGTCGAAATGCTCGCCCAGCGCACCACGCGGCGGCTGCGCCAGCCGATCTGTGCCAGATAGTCGCCCAGCACCGGATAGAGCATCAGCCAGCCGGGCATCTGCCAGTGCGGCAGGCCGCGCTCGCCCCACAGGGGCGTCAGCGTGAAAATAAGAACCGTCGGCAGCGCCAGGCTGAGGCAGAGCCATGACCGCTCGTTGGCACGGCCCTCGCGCAGGGCGTACCAGGCCGCGACCACCATCGGCACGAAGATCCACGGGAACATCCAGATGAACTGGCCGCCGATATTGGCCAGCATGTTGCCGACCTTGATGCCGCCGCCGGGCGAGCCGCGCCCCGCCTGGAAGGCGATGGAGGCCCAGTCGTGCTGCATGTTCCAGATGATGACAGGCGAGACCATCACGAGCGCAAGCAATGCGCCGGCCCATGGCGCGGGATGCAGCAGCAGGCTGCGCCACCTCGGCATGGTGGCGAAAAAAGCGAGAAGGCCGAGCGCATAAAGCGCGGCGTGATATTTCGACAGGCCCGCGATGCCGAGCCAGAACCCTATCTGGAGCCATGTCGCCCATGGTGACGGCGTGGCTTCGCCTTCGGCCGGAAACAGATGCCGCGCCAGCGCCAGCGTGGCCGCCAGCAGTGCGAACAGCAGCGGCCCGTCCGGCAGCACCCAGCCGCCGGCAAGGGTGAAGAAGGCCGAGAGGTTCAGCGCCAGCACCGCCAGCGCGCCGGCGACCGCGCCGAACAGTCGCCGCGTCAGCAGGTAGAGCAGCCAGCCCGTTCCAGCGAACAGCAGGATGAAGGGCAGCCGCGCCAGCCGCCCGTCGCCGGTCAGCGGCATGAGAATGTTGGCGATCCAGTAATGCAGCGGCGGATGATCGAAATAGGACAGGTGCAGCTCATGCGCGACGCCGAGGCCGTAAGCCTCGTCCACGCCGAGGCCGAGGCCGGCGGCAAGGGCACAGCGGAACAGCGTGAAGGCGATGACGATGGCCAGCGCCGCCTGTGTGGCGGCGCGGTCCGACCCGTCGTCAGGGGAGCCGATGGGGAACTGGTCGCGTCCGGAAGGCGAGGTCATGAGATGGTCCGACGGAGGGTTCCCCGGGCTGGGGGCTGCGAGGGTCTGCTGGCCCCGGGTGATAGTCGAGACCGCGCGGGAGATAAAGCGCGACACCCCGCGCCTTGCTGGAGCGGGGTGTTCCATATGTCGGGGCCGGAGAAGGATGGCCATGACGCAATCGAAGCTGAACGTTCCTTCAAATCGGAGCCGATTTGGCGTCCTCACCATGACGCAACGGCGTCGAATTGAGGCTGATCGCCTTTGTTCAGGACAACGGGAACGGAAATTCGGTGTGAATTGTTGCAGGCTCCGAAAGGTCCAATGGTTGGCCCTGAAAAGAGGATATGTCTCATGATGAAACGTACCCTGATGGCCGCCGCGCTGGCCGGAAGCATGTTTATTCCCGCCGTGGCGATGGCGCAGAACAGCGGCGTCGCGACTGGCGCGACCACGGGCGCGGTGGGTGGCGCGCTGGTCGGCGGGCCGGTTGGCGCGGTGGTCGGCGGCGTCGGCGGCGCCATCGTCGGCGGTATCGCCGACAGCACCCAGCCGCAGTTCCGGCAGTATGTCGTTGAGCAGCGGCGCCCGTCTTATCGTTACGACCGGGAGGTCGTGGTGGGGGCTGAACTGCCCCAGTCCGGGGTGACCTATTACGAGGTGCCCGAGCGGTTCGGGCGCACGGAGTATCGCTATACGGTGGTCAACGATCACACCGTGCTGGTGGATCCACAGACCCACCGCATCGTCCAGGTCATCGAGTAAAAGATCATCGGGTAAAAGATCATCGAGTAGAATATTATTAGCAGACTTTATCATGGAAGCGGCCGCCCTCGGGCGGTCGCTTTTTTTTGTTTGCTGCTTTCTGCGCGTCTTGCGTGAAGACGTTGCCGTGCTAGCCTGCAACGATAGTCAGGGCCGGGACGTGCCCGGCGAGGGGAGGAAGACAATGAAGCGCTGGGCGTTGCCTGTACTTGCCTTGGTGGCTGCCGCTCTGGTCAGCCCGCAAGAGGCCCATAGCCAGCAATATCCGTCACGCGACATCCACATCATCTGCGGCTTCCCGGCCGGAAGCGGCGCGGACATCTATGCGCGCTTCTTCGCCAACAAGCTGGCGGAAATCTCCAAGGCGACCGTGGTCGTCGAGAACAAGCCCGGCGCACAGGGCTCGATCGCAACCAGCCATGTGGCCCGCGCCAAGCCCGATGGCTATACGATCTATATCGGCGGCGCCGACGCTTTCAGCGCCAGCCCCTATCTGTTCAAGACTCCGCCGATCGATCCGATCAAGGATTTTGAGTATATCTCGCCGCTGCTCGGCCAGGGCTTCATGCTGATCGTGGATTCCAAGCGGCCCTTCAAGCAGGTTTCCGAACTGACCGCTTATCTGAAGGAGAAAAAGGATAAGGCGTCCTACGGCACGCCGACCAATCCCGGTACCATTCTGGCGGAGCTTTACAAAAGCGCGAACGGCCTGAACACCGTTCAGGTCAACTACAAGACCAGCGCGGATTTCGTGAACGATCTCGCCAGCGGCGCGATCGATTTCGTGATGGCGGACCCCGTGTTCACGCTGGCGCGGGTGAAGCAGGGTGTGGTGCGGCCGCTCGCCATCAGCACTGCCAAGCGGGTATCGTCCGTTCCGGATATTCCGACGATGCAGGAGCAGGGCATTCCCGACATCGACCTGAATCTGTGGTGGCTGATGGCCGCGCCCGCCGGCACGCCGCAACCTGTGCTCGACAAGCTGCATGGCTGGCTGACCCAGGTTGGCAAAGACCCTGCCACACGTGAGTTTCTCGGGCGCAACGGCGGCGAGCCCCTGATGGCGGATTCGCCGGCGGCGACCAAGGCCATGGTGGCAAAGGAAGTTGCGGCCTGGAAGAACTATATCCAGGTGGCGAAGATCCCGCCGCAATAAACGCAAGTGCTTCCGGCCGTTCTCCGTCCGGAGATCGGCCGGAAATCCACAACGCTCGGCAAGCTGCATTGTAGCGGATGGATGGCGCGGGATATTAGGCGTCCATCCGCGGGCACCGGGATATGGACGGCCCCGGCGGGATGCCGTTCATGCGATGGCCGGCGGATGAGCGGCTGTCGTTCTTTCTTTCTGAAGCATTTTCATGGAGCATCCGGGCGTTGCGTCATGTCGTTCCGCCGGACCCATTCGTGTCAGATATCGCTTCCAACATTCGCGCCACAGCGCAGGCTGCGCCTGAAACTCCGTCCGGACCGGAGGGGCCGGGCTTTGTCTATGTTCTGAGGTGCAGCGACGCTCGCCTGACCTATGTCGGCTGGACCGTGGATGTCGCGCGACGGCTCGCCAGCCACAATGCCGGCCGCGGGGCGCGGTTCACCCGTGGGCGGCAATGGACCTTGCTCCATGTGGAGGAGTTTCCGACCCGGCGCGAAGCCATGCAGCGGGAATGGAAGCTCAAACGTGACCGCGCCGCCCGGCGTGCATTGCTGCTGCGCAGCCAGCCATGAACACAAATGATCGGGAGCGGCGTTCACGTTTTTATGAACGAAATGCCGAATCCGGAGTTGCCTCCCTCAAGGGGGGTGACCCGGAGGCCCGAATGAATGACCGGCAGGAACTGCGTCGCGCGATTGCTCTCATCGTGGAAGACGATCAGGATCAGCGGGCCTTGGCTGCGGCCCTTGTCGAGGAAACGGATTTCACGGTTGTGGAATGTGACAGCGGTGAGGCGGCGTTGAAGGTTGCCGCCATGACCGGCGAGGCTCTCGCCATGGTGCTGACGGATGTCAATCTCGCCGGGCGCATCAGCGGGTTGGAGCTGGCGCGCCAGATGCGAAGCCGCTACCCTCGGGCCTCTGTGGTGGTGACGTCCGGACGCCCTATAACGCAGGCCACCAGTCTTCCCGAAGGAGCGGTATTCATCGCCAAGCCCTGGCGCGCGCTTGACCTGCTGCGGATTGCCGAGCGGGCGGTCGCGCGGCCTGAGGGGTGCAGTCGGCAGCTTACGGTGACTGTCTCCGCCGGCTGTGGCACCCGCGCCATGTTCCGGCCCGATGAAGCGTTTTGGTCGTTGCCGCTGCTTCTTTGGTGCTGTTAAGCTGCCGGCAACGCTCTCTTTGTCAGCCGGTGAATCTTTCCATGATCGACCTTGATTCCATCGATGCCATCGACATCCACACTCATGCCGAAGGGCCGTGCGGCAGCGAATCATGGGAGGACAATCAGGAGCTTCAGGCCGGCATGAGGGCCTATTTCAAAAAGGAGTTCGAGCAGCCGACGATTCCCGAAATCGCACAGTATTATCGCGAGCGGAAGATCGCGCTGGTGATCTTCCATGTCGACAGCGAGCATCACCTCGGCAATCGCCGCTATGCCAATGAGGAGGTCGCGCGGCTGGCGAACGAAAACTCCGATATCATGATCCCCTTCGCCTCGATCGACCCGCACAAGGGCAAGCTCGGCGCGCGGGAGGCGCGGCGGCTGGTGGAGGAATGGGGCGTGCAGGGCTTCAAATTCCACCCGTCCACGCAGGCTTTCTATCCGAACGACCGCATGGCTTATCCGCTCTACGAAGCCATTCAGGAAAGCGGCAAGCCGGCGCTGTTTCATACGGGCCAGACCGGCGTCGGTTCAGGGATGCGCGGCGGCTATGGCATCAAGCTGGAATATTCCAACCCGATCTATCTCGATCAGGTCGCCATCGATTTTCCCGACATGAAGATCATCATGGCGCACCCGTCCTTCCCCTGGCAGGAGGAGGCGCTGGCGGTCGCTCAGCACAAGCCGAATGTCTATATCGACCTGTCCGGCTGGTCGCCGAAATACTTTCCGCCGATCCTGGTGCGCTACGCCAACTCGCTGCTGAAGCACAAGGTGCTGTTCGGCTCGGATTTCCCGGCCATCACGCCGGACCGCTGGCTGGCGGATTTCGAGCAGATCGACATCAAGCCCGAAGTGCGCCCGCTGATCCTCAAGGAGAATGCAGCCAAGCTGCTGGGGCTGAAGTAAGAAACGAGGCCTCCGCGGCAACGCTGCGCGTGAATCCTCAAGATATCGCCGCTTCTATCACCATCGGTTATGGCAGCATAACGTGAGGACGATGCTGGCCGGCGTGTCGCACGCTAGTGCTGGCCGCAACAGCCGGATCGGTATAAAGATATCTGGCAAGTGTGAATGGGGGGGCGTGTCTTGCTGTTTCGAACGAGCAACAAGTATCGGCATCTCACCCATGGCGGGACCTGTGCCTGCCATAGCCCGCAGGCGCTGCAACTGTTTGCGCGTATCGACAAGGGACTGTCGCGCCGTTCGGTTCTGAGGGGCGTTTCGGCAAGCCTTGCCGCTCCCGCCCTTGGCATCGTCAGCCCTGCTTTCGCGCAGAATTCTGTGAAGCCGATCTTGCTGCGGAACGTGTCGATTTTCGACGGCACGGGCGGCCGGCTTGTCGAAGGCCGGAGTGTGCTGGTCGAGGGCCGGTTCATCAAGGCGCTGGTCGCCGGCGCGGACACCATTGCCGATGCGGAAGTCATCGACTGTGGCGGGCGGACGCTGATGCCGGGCATGATCGACGCGCACTGGCACTCGATCCTCGCCGGCATTTCGCAGATGGCGGCGATGACCGCCGATATCCCCTACGTCCATCTCGTCGCCGCGCAGGAGGCCGAGCGCACGGTGCTGCGCGGTTTCACGACGGTGCGGGATGTCGGAGGCCCGTCAT